>NZ_JBSGBN010000043.1:21235-67924 GCF_053601275.1 Streptomyces sp. NPDC004752
CCCAGGCGATCCAGACCGAGCTGAACGGCCGCGGGGGCGGTGTGCCCGCGGCGCCGCGCCCGCTGGCCAAGCCCCCGGTGCGCAAGCTGGCGAAGGACCTCGGCGTCGATCTGGCGACGGTGACCCCGTCGGGCCCGGACGGCGTCATCACCCGCGAGGACGTGCATGCGGCGGTGGCCGCCCCGGAGGCCGGGCCCGAGGCCGCGACCCCGCTCGCGGCCCCCGCCGCCCCGGCCCCGGTGGTCGCCTACGACGGGGCGCGTGAGACCCGGGTCCCGGTCAAGGGCGTGCGCAAGGCGACCGCACAGGCCGTGGTCGGCTCGGCGTTCACGGCCCCGCATGTCACGGAGTTCGTGACGGTCGACGTGACGCGCACGATGAAGCTGGTGGAGGAGTTGAAGCAGGACAAGGAGATGCAGGGGCTGCGGGTCACCCCGCTGCTGCTGATCGCCAAGGCCCTGCTGGTCGCCATCAGGCGCAACCCGGACATCAACGCCTCCTGGGACGAGGCGGCCCAGCAGATCGTCCTCAAGCACTATGTGAACCTGGGCATCGCGGCGGCGACCCCGCGCGGCCTGATCGTCCCGAACATCAAGGACGCGCATCTCAAGACGCTTCCGCAACTGGCGCAGGAGCTGAGCGCCTTGGTGGCGACGGCGCGCGAGGGCCGGACCAGCCCCGCGGCGATGCAGGGCGGCACGGTGACGATCACCAACGTCGGCGTCTTCGGCGTCGACACCGGCACGCCGATCCTCAACCCCGGCGAGTCCGCGATCCTCGCGGTCGGCGCGATCAAGCTCCAGCCGTGGGTCCACAAGGGCAAGGTGAAGCCGCGGCAGGTCACCACGCTGGCGCTCAGCTTCGACCACCGTCTGGTGGACGGCGAACTGGGCTCCAAGGTGCTAGGCGATGTGGCGGCCGTTCTGGAACAGCCGAAGCGCCTGATCACCTGGGCGTGAGCCGAGGACGGGCGTGACGCGAGGAGCGCCCGACCGGGTACGGACGAAGGGCCCCGTCGCTGGGTGCGACGGGACCCTGTCCTCGGATGATGCAGCGTCAGCCCAGCTTTGCGAAGCCGTAGTTGAGGAGCTTGGTGGCGTCCTTGCTCCGCTGGGTGGCGTCCGTGGAGGCGAGGACGGTGCCGATGACCGTCTTGCCGTTCCGGGTGGCCGCGAAGACCAGGCAGTACTTGGCCTCGGGGCCCGAACCGGTCTTCACGCCGATCGCACCGCTGTAGCTGCTGAGCAGCGTGTTTGTGTTGGTCCACGGCTGCATCGTGCGGGTGCTGCCGGTCTTGGTGATCGTCTTCGCCGTGTACTTCTTGGTCTTGACGACCGAGCGGAACGTGGAACTCTTCATCGCGTTACTGGCCAGCTTGGTCAGATCGCGCGGCGTCGAGTAGTTGGAGCCGTTGCCGATGCCGTCGAACGAATCGAAGTGCGTGTTCGTCAGGCCGAGGTTCTTGGCGGTCGAGTTCATCTTGCCGATGAACGACTTCACGCGCGCGGCCCGCGTCGAACCCGAACCGAACTTGTCGGCGAGCGCATAGGCGGCATCGCAGCCCGACGGCAGCATGAGGCCGTACAGCAACTGGCGCACGGTGACCTTGTCGCCGACGATCAGACGGGCCGAGGAGGCGTTGTTCGACACGATGTAGTCGCTGTACGCCTTCTGGATCGTGACCTTGGCGTCCAGGTTGAGGTTCGACTGAGCGAGCACGACCTTGGCGGTCATTATCTTCGTGGTGGAACCCGTCGAACGCCTGGTGTCCGCCGCCTTGGTGTACAGCGACTTGGCGTTCGCGTTGTTCATGACATAGCCGCCCTTGGCCGCAATCGACGGCGTGGTCACGGCCTGAGCGGGTGCCGCGGTGAGGGCTCCGGTCGCGAGCATGGCGCCGGACGTGACGGCGACGGCGACAGCTCTGCGCATGCGGATGCCCTTGGTGCCGTTTATCAAGTTAGGTACCCCGATTGTGTGGAATGCGCCTGGTGTGCGGCCGGGTTGAGGTGGCATGAAACTGGAGCCGCACGTGTGTGACGGGTGAGCAGCACGGAAGGTTGTGCTCTCTCGTCGGGGATTTCCGGGTGTTTCCAGTGGTGTGCGTGCCAGGGGGCCGACCCGCCGCGGGCGGTCCGCATCGTGGACGGCTCCTGTCATGCGTACGTGATGTATCTATGATGTGCGCATGCCTTCAGCGCCGCCCGCACCGTCCGCTCCCGTGAAGCAGCCCCCCGCCGCCGACCGCGTCTACGCCCACGTCAAACAGGGCGTCCTGGACCGCCGCTACGAGGGCGGCACCCTCCTCACCGAGGGCGAACTCGCCGAGGCCGTCGGCGTCTCCCGCACCCCGGTGCGCGAGGCGCTGCTGCGGCTTGAAGTGGAGGGGCTGATCAAGCTCTACCCCAAGAAGGGCGCCCTGGTGCTGTCCGTCTCCGCGCAGGAGATCGCCGACGTCGTGGAGACCCGGCTGCTGGTGGAGGAGCACGCGGCGCGCAAGGCCGTACCCGCGCCGCCCGGGCTGGTCGAGCGGCTGGCCGAACTGCTCGCGCGGCAGAAGGAGCAGGCCGAGGCCGGCGATCTGGCCGCCGTCGCGGTCACCGACCGCTGCTTCCACGCCGAGATCGTGCGCAGCGGCGGCAACGAGATCCTCTCCCGCCTCTACGACCAACTCCGCGACCGTCAGCTGCGGATGGGCGTAGCGGTGCTGAACTCCCATCCGGACCGGATCGCCAAGACGCTCGCCGAGCACGCGGAGATCCTCGACGCGCTGCGCTCGGGCGACGCGGAGGCGGCCGTCGGGATCGTGCACCGGCATGTGAGCTGGTTCTCCCACCTCGCACGGGGTGAGGTGCGGTGAGCAACGCCACCCTCCCGGGCGACCCGCCCGGCGGTCGTCGCGCGGTCGCGGTCTGGTGCATAGGCGTCGCGGTCTACTTCGTCGCCGTGATCTTCCGCACGTCCCTGGGCGTCGCCGGGCTGGACGCGGCGGACCGCTTCCAGGTGAACGCCTCCGCCCTGTCGACGTTCTCCATCCTCCAACTCCTCGTCTACGCGGGCATGCAGATACCCGTCGGCCTGCTGGTCGACCGGCTCGGCACCAAGAAGATGCTGGGCATCGGCGCCGTGCTGTTCACGGCGGGCCAACTGGGCTTCGCCTTCTCCCCGACGTACGGCATGGCGCTCGCCTCGCGCGGGCTGCTCGGCTGCGGCGACGCGATGACGTTCATCAGCGTGCTGCGGCTGGGCACCCGCTGGTTCCCGGCACGCCGCGGCCCCCTGGTCGGCCAGCTCGCCGGCCTGGCCGGGATGGCGGGCAACCTGGTCTCCACACTGGTCCTCGCCCGGCTGCTGCACGGCATCGGCTGGACCCCGGCGTTCGCCGGCAGCGCCCTGGCCGGCGTGGTGGTCCTCGTCCTGTTGCTGCTTTTCCTGAAGGACCATCCGGAGGGTTACGAGCCGGAGCCGTTCCCGCACCGGGGCTCTGCCTATGTGCGCCGGCAGATCGCCGCGGCCTGGCAGGAGCCGGGGACCCGGCTGGGCCTGTGGGTGCACTTCACCACCCAGTTCCCGGCGATGGTGTTCCTGCTGCTGTGGGGCCTGCCCTTCCTGGTCGAGGCCCAGGGGCTCAGCCGCGCCACGGCCGGCGAACTGCTGACCCTCGTCGTGCTGTCCAACATGGTGGTCGGCCTGGTCTACGGCCAGATCGTCGCCCGGCACCACGCGGCCCGGCTGCCGCTGGCCCTCGGCACGGTCGGCGCGACCGCCCTCGTCTGGGCGGCGACCCTCGCCTACCCGGCCGAGCGGGCGCCGATGTGGCTGCTGCTGGTGCTGTGCACGGTGCTGGGCGCGTGCGGCCCCGCCTCGATGCTCGGCTTCGACTTCGCCCGCCCCGCCAACCCGCCGGAGCGGCAGGGCACGGCGTCCGGCATCACCAACATGGGCGGCTTCACCGCCTCGATGACCACCCTGTTCGCCATCGGTGTCCTGCTGGACGCCACCGACGACGACTATTCCATCGCGTTCTCGGTCGTGTTCGTCCTACAGGCGTTGGGGCTGAGTCAGATATTGCGGCTGCGCAGGAGGGCGGCGCGCCGGGAGCGGGAACGGCTGGTCGCCAGCCGGGTGGAGACGGTGCACGTTCCGGCCTGAGCGGGCGGAGGGGTTCGGGCTTGAGCGCGCCGATCGGTTCGGGCCTGAGCGGGCCGATCGGTTCGGGGGCGTGTCGGCGGACCGGGAGGAGGGCTGTCGGTGGACCGGTACGGGGTGAGTCGGCGGAGGCCGCGAGGGCGAGTCAGCGGACCGGTACGAGGGTGAGACAGGCGATGCCCAGGATGCCGCGGTAGCCCATCCACTGGGCCCGGTGCCGGTCGAGACGGTCCCGGGTCTCGGCCGCCGGCGGATGGTCCGGGTGCCCGGCGAGCCACACCTCGGTGTCCGCCTGGTACCCCGACTCGAACTCCTCCCACTCGTCGGCGTTCGCGGTCTTCGTCCACTCCGGCCGGAACCCGGCCGCCACCGCGAGGTCGAGGAGGCGCGCGAGGCTGTGGTGTTCGTCGGCGGAGGCGTCGGGCCACATACCGGACAGCTCCGCGGATGTCGGGGTCCGCTCCCAGAAGCCCTCGCCGAACAGCACCCGGCCGTCGTCCGCGACCAGCCGTCGCAGCTCGCGCAGGGCCTCGGTCGTGTGCGCGGGCGCTTCCGCCGTGCTCAGCGCCTGGCCGGCGCCCAGGCACAGCACCAATTCGGCGGGCCCGCGCCGGGTCCCCACGGCCGACTCCTTGACGAACTCCACCCGGTCCGCGAGCCCTCGCGCCTCGGCGTTGCGCCGCCCGCGGGCCAGGTCCTCGCCGCGGAGGTCGATCCCGGTGCCGTGGGCGCCCGGTACGGCGGCGAGGATCCGGAGCAGCAACTCGCCCCAGCCGCAGCCGATGTCGAGCACCGTGGCGGGTCCCGCACCGGCGAGCCGCGCCACCATCCGGGCAGCCCGCGCCTCGGAGAGCGGGCCGTGGAAGGTGAGCCTGGTCAGCCGAGGCGGACGATCGTCGGCACGGGTGTCACCGTCGGCCCGCGGGGCGTCACCGGAGGCACCTCGGATGACACGTCGGCGTGCTGGGTGTCGGTCATGCCGCGCACGTCAGCTCCCCGAGACGGCGCCGGACACCGGTTATCGGGGCGGCGGCCGCCGGTCTCGCCCAGCCGCCTATGGCCTGCCGCCCGCCGAACTGCAGCTTGCCGACCTATGTTCTGCCGACCTATGTTCTGCCGACCTATGTCCTGCCGAACTACGGCCTGTCGGCTACGGCGTCACCGCGAAGTGGCGCAGGATCGCCGTCGTCAGCTCGGGGTCCCCCTCCGTCTTCACCCGGTCCGCGACCGCCTCCGGGGCGACCCGGCCGCAGGCCAGGCGGACGTAGGTCTCCCAGTCCAGGGTGAGGGTGGCCGCGGGGCCGAGGGCGGGGGCGGTCTCCAGGGTGCCGCGGCCCTGGATGTCGACACGGATGGTGCGCAGGAACTCCACCGGCCCGTGCACATCGAAGACGATCGCCGAACTGCGCGGCGCGCCGGCGTCCTTGGCCACGATCTTCGGCAGTGCGGCGAGCAGCACATCCCGGGCGACCTGCGCCCCCGGCGAGTCGAGGTTGCCGGGCCGGCCCAGGGCGGCACGCAGATCCTGCTCATGCACCCATACGTCGAACGCCCGGGTCCGCATGGCCGCTTCGAGCGTGATCTCGGTGCTGAGCGGTCCGCGCACCTTGGTGCCCGGTTCACGGGACTCGTTCCGCAGTTGGCGGTTGCGGCGGATGATCGTGTACTCCAGCTCGGCGGTCATCTCCGGCGCCGTGTGGTGCCGACGCACATCGACCTGCATCTCCATGTAGCGCTGGTGTTCATTGGTGACGTGGAACAGGTCGCGGGGCAGTGTGTGGATGGGCCGCGGATCCCCGAGCATCTCGCAGTCCAGGCCGATGACATGCGACACGACGTCACGGACGGACCAGCCCGGGCAGGGGGTCCGCCGGTTCCACTCGCCCTCCACAAGCGGCTGCACCAGCTCGGATATCGCTTCGATGGAGTGGGTCCAGGCGTCGGCGTAGGGCTGGAGGGTGGGATGCAGACTCACGGAACGGGACCCCTCGGCGGTCGGTACACGGGCGGTTGGTGGCGGCGTTGCCAGTGGGAGGTGGCTGTCGGCGGGCGTCTCGGAACTCCACCAACCTATCGGCTTCGCTCGAACAGGGGGGACCCCCAAGTTACGCTGCTGTGAGGCACCCCGGCAGTGCTTTCGTGTGACGATCGTAGGCCCGTGGGGACGGCTCGAATGCCAGGGCGGTGGTAGTGTGCGCGCTTCGTTGATCCAGATCGCCGTAGATCGGGGCGAATCGGTTGAATCCCGTAGGCGGCGGATGGCCGCGATGGTACGGGACCAGGCCGGGTCCGATCTCGTCGTGCTCCCCGAACTGTGGACGACGGGCGCCTTTGCGTACGAGGATTTCGGGACCGAGGCCGAACCGCTCGACGGGCCGACGTACGAGGCGATGGCGAAGGCCGCGAGCGACGCGGGCGCCTGGCTGCACGCGGGCTCCATCCCGGAACGGGACCCCGAAGGCCCCCTCTACAACACCTCTCTCATCTTCTCCCCTTCCGGCGACCTGGCCGCCGCCTACCGCAAGATCCACCGCTTCGGCTTCGACAAGGGCGAGGCCGTGCTGATGGGCGCCGGGCGGGAACCGGTGACCGTCCGGCTGCCGCAGACCGTCCTCGGCGTGGCCACCTGCTACGACCTTCGCTTCCCCGAACTCTTCCGCGCCCTCGTCGACGCCGGTGCCGAGACCCTGGTGATCCCGGCGGGCTGGCCCGAGCGCCGCCGCGCGCACTGGACGCTGCTGGCCCAGGCGCGGGCGGTCGAGAACCAGGCGTTCGTCCTTGCGTGTGGAACGGCCGGGACGCATGCGGGAGTTCCCCAGGCGGGTCACTCGATCGTGGTGGATCCCTGGGGCGAGGTGCTGGCCGAGGCGGGGCCCGGGGAGGAGGTCCTCACCGTGGACTTCGACCCGGCGAAGGTGGCCACGACGCGGGAACAGTTCCCGGCCCTGAAGGACCGCGTCCTGGGCCTCGCGCCCCCGAGGCGCCCCTGAGCCCTCGCGGAACGCCGCGCCCGACCCTGGGCGTTCGGCCTCTGGCGTCGGACTCCCGCCTGTCCCGCGGCGCCGCGGAGCCCGCCCCCGACGCCGCGGGGCCCGCCCTTCGGGCGAACGACGGGACTTCGGGACTTCGGGACTTCGAGGGCTTCGGAGGCTTCGGCGACAGGACCTCACAGGGCCATACACCTAGCCGTCCTCGCGCTCCTTCTCCGCCAGGTGGATCACGCACACCGTCACCGCGATCAGCAGCGCCGCATCGGCGTCCGCGCGCACCACGTCGACGCCGTACGTCTCCCGCAGATGCAGCCACCGCCGGGAGATCACCGCGAGCAGTTCGCCGTCGTACTCGACGGCGAACTCCCGGTCCAGGATCTTGCCGCTGACGTCCAGTTCGGTGCCGTCCACCAGGGACACCCGGTAGTGGTTGCGCAGCAGGGAGAGCCGCTTGCGCCGGACGGTCGCCAGCGGCTCGCCGCCCCGCTCGATGACCATCGTGTCCCTGAGCGCGAGCATCTTCTGGTGGATGTCGACGAGCACGCGCCCGTGCGTGTCCTTCAGCTCGAAGGTGTCTCTCAGGCGCATCGCCTTGCCGTCGACGAGGAACACCTTGGAGCCGTGCTCGTCCTCGATCCAGTAGTCGTCACCGATGCCCAGCAGCCGGTCGCGTACGAGGAATCTCATGCCCTTACGGCTTCCCGGTCGGCGGACCCGAAACGCCACCGGTAGGCCGACGGGCCGAACCCCGGTCCCGCGCGGAAGCCGTTCCGGCGGATCGGATCAAACGCGGTCCCCGGCCGACGCCCAGGACGCGTGAACGTCGGCAGGGCGTCAGCCCCCGAGGTCATCCCTCCAGGAAGGCGACCAGGGCGTTGGCCAGGAGGTGGGGGTCGTCGGCGCCGCACAGTTCGCGGGCGCTGTGCATCGACAGGATGGCCACGCCGATGTCCACCGTTCTGATGCCGTGCCGGGCGGCGGTGATGGGGCCGATCGTGGTGCCGCAGGGCATCGAGTTGTTGGAGACGAAGGACTGGAAGGGGACGCCGGCCCGTTCACACGCGGCGGCGAACAGCGCGCGACCCGTACCGTCCGTGGCGTACCGGTTGTTGACGTTGACCTTGAGGATCGGGCCGCCGTTGACCCGCGGGCGGTGCGTCGGGTCGTGCCGCTCCGCGTAGTTGGGGTGGACGGCGTGGCCGGTGTCGGAGGAGAGGCAGACCGTGCCCGCGAAGGACCGGGCGCGGTCCTCGTAGCCGCCGCCGCGCGCGAACACCGAGCGTTCCAGTACGGAGCCGAGCAGCGGCCCGTCCGCGCCGGTGTCCGACTGTGAGCCGTTCTCTTCGTGGTCGAAGGCGGCCAGGACCGGGATGTGGGGCAGGTCACGGCCGGAGGCGGCGGCGGCCGTCAGCGCGGCGACGCCCGCGTGCACGGACAGCAGGTTGTCCATGCGCGGGCCCGCGACCAGTTCGCGGTCCCGGCCCAGGTAGGCGGGCGGTTCCACGGAGTGCGTCATCAGGTCCCAGCCGGTGACCGCACCGGCGGGCAGTCCGCACTCCTGCTCCAGGAAGGCGATCAGGTCGCCGTCGCGCACGTCGTCGCTCAGGCCCCACACCGGCTGAAGATGGCGCTGCTTGTCCAGCTTGAGCCCTTCGGCGGTCACCGTGCGGTCGAGGTGGATGGCGAGCTGCGGCACCCGCAGCAGCGGCCGGTCCACGTTGACGAGGCGGGTCGAGCCGTCCCGCAGCGTCAGCCGCCCCGCGATGCCGAGATCGCGGTCGAGCCAGGAGTTGAGCAGCGGCCCGCCGTAGATCTCCACGGCGACCTGGCGCCAGCCGTGCGCGCCGCTGTCCGGCAGCGGCTTGACCCGCAGGTTGGGCGAGTCGGTGTGGGCACCGACGATCCGGTACGGCGTGTGCGGCGCGGCGCCCTCCGGGACGTACCAGGCCACGATCGCTCCGCCGCGCAGCACATACGCGCCGCCGGCCGTCCCGTCCCAGGCGTCCGTCTCCGCGACCTGCCGGAAGCCGGCCTTCTCCAGCCGCTCGGCGACGCCCGCCACGGCGTGGTAGGGCGACGGGCTCGCGCTGAGGAAGGACATCAGGTCGTCGGTGTGGCCGCGGTCGAAGCGGGAGGGTGCGCTCATGGGTTCACCTTAACGACGTGCACGGGCCCGCTCTCCAGGACGGAAGGGCGGGCCCAGGCGGGTGACGAGGGTGCGGCGGGAGCGCGGACGGGGGTGCGGCGGGAGTGCGGACGGGGGCGCGGCGGGCGGCGGGCGCGGCCACCGGTCAGAAGGCCGCCTCGTCCAGCTCCATCAGGTCGAGGTCGACGTTCTCGGACACCTTGCGGGCCAGGGCGACGCCGGGCAGGACGGTGGCGGCGAAGAACTTCGCCGCCGCGATCTTGCCCTGGTAGAACGCCTTGTCCTTGTCCTTGTCCTTGTTCTTGTCCTTGTCCTTGTCCTTGGCGGTGGCCGTGGCGGTGGCGGTGGCGGTCTCCAGCTTCTCGGCGGCGACCGCGGCACCGCGCAGCAGCAGGTAGCCGACGATCACATCGCCGGAGGCGAGCAGCAGGCGGGTGGTGTTCAGGCCGACCTTGTAGATGTTCTTGACGTCCTGCTCCGTGGCGGCGAGGTCGGTGAGCATCAGGCCGACGATCGCCTCCAGCTCCACGGCCGCCTCGGCCAGGTGCTCGCGGGCGTCGGCCAGCTCCTCGCCGCCGGTGCCGAGGGCCAGGAACTCCTTGATGTCCTCGGCGAGCGAGTTCAGCGCGGCGCCCTGGTTGCGGACGATCTTCCGGAAGAAGAAGTCCTGGCCCTGGATCGCGGTGGTGCCCTCGTACAGGGTGTCGATCTTGGCGTCGCGGATGTACTGCTCGATCGGGTACTCCTGCAGAAAGCCGGAGCCGCCGAGGGTCTGCAGCGACTGGGCGAGCTGCTCGTAGCCCTTCTCGGAGCCGTAGCCCTTGACGATCGGCAGGAGCAGATCGTTCAGGGCGTGCTCGGCGGAGGCGTCCTCGCCGTTCGCCTCCTTGACGGCGATCGTGTCCTGGACGGCGGCGGTGTGCAGCACGAGGGCACGCATGCCCTCCGCGTACGCCTTCTGCGTCATCAGCGAGCGGCGCACGTCGGGGTGGTGGGTGATGGTGACCTTGGGTGCGGTCTTGTCCATGAAGTTCGCCAGGTCGGGGCCCTGGACGCGCTCCTTGGCGTACTCCAGCGCGTTGAGGTAGCCGGTGGAGAGCGTGGAGATCGCCTTCGTGCCGACCATCATGCGGGCGAACTCGATGATGCGGAACATCTGGCGGATGCCGTCGTGCCGGTCGCCGATCAGCCAGCCCTTGGCCGGGTGGCGGTCGCCGAAGGTCAGCTCGCAGGTGTTGGACGCCTTGAGGCCCATCTTGTGCTCGACGTTCGTGGCGTAGACGCCGTTGCGCTCGCCCAGCTCGCCGGTCTCGAAGTCGAAGAGGTACTTCGGGACGAGGAAGAGGGACAGGCCCTTGGTGCCGGGTCCCGCGCCCACGGGGCGGGCCAGGACGTAGTGGAGGATGTTCTCCTCCATGTCGTGCTCACCGGAGGTGATGAAGCGTTTCACGCCCTCGATGTGCCAGGAGCCGTCCTCCTGCTGGATCGCCCGGGTGCGGCCCGCGCCCACGTCGGAGCCCGCGTCGGGCTCGGTGAGGACCATGGTGGAGCCCCAGGTCTTCTCGGTCGCGATCCGGGCGAGCTTCTGCTGCTTCTCGGTGCCCTCCTCGAAGAGGATGCGGGCGAACGCCGGGCCGGAGGAGTACATCCAGATCGCCGGGTTGGCGCCGAGGATCAGTTCGGCGTACGCCCAGATCAGCGTCGGGGGAGCCGTGGTGCCGCCGACCTCCTCGGGCAGGCCGAGGCGCCAGTACTCGGAGTCCATGAAGGCCCGGTAGCTCTTCTTGAAGGAGGCCGGGACGGGCGCGGTGCCGGTCTCGGGGTCGAAGACGGGCGGGTTGCGGTCGGCGTCCGCGAAGGACTCGGCCAGCTCGTTCTCGGCGAGCCGGGTCAGCTCTTCGAGGATGGTTTTGGCGGTGTCCGTGTCCATCTCGGCGAACGGTCCGGTTCCGTACAGCTTGTCGCGCCCGAGAACTTCGAACAGGTTGAACTCGATGTCGCGGAGGTTCGACTTGTAGTGCCCCATGGTGACGGCTCCGTATCGGACTCGGCGAGGCACTGACTCCTCGCATCTGGTTCACATACCAACAAGTAGCTACGAATGATGCTACCCGTCGGTAATAAGAAGCAACCCCTGCTGGTCCGAGTGTGAGAAGGCTCTACTCGCCCGGGGGCGCGCGACGGGCTCGGCGGAGGGCGCGCGGGAATGCGCCGACGGAGGGCGCGTAGGGCACGGAGGATGTGCGGGAATGCGTCCCCGCGGGGCGCGGGAGGCGTGCGGGAATGGGTCGGCGCCTGGCCGGAGACCCCTCGGCGGCCCTCCTGTGCCCGGGCGGTCTCGGTACGCTTGCGCCCATGTACGGATACGGCCAGCCCATGGACGGGGGCGCCGCGCAGCAGCAGTACGCCCCGCCGCAGCAGCAGATGCCCGGCGGGTACGGGCAGCAGCCGCCGCTCTACCCGGAGCCGTCCCCGCCCTCCCTCGCGGAAGCGGTGCGCGCGTTCACCACCGGTCAGCTGGCCGCCGAGGACTTCCAGCAGGCGTTCGCCACGTCCAAGGTCTACTGCCCGCGCGGCGACAACCCCGGCTTTCTCGCCCTGCACAACACCCAGCAGCCGGTGATCCCGATGTTCACCTCACTCAAGGAGCTGCGCCGGTACGCGGGCAAGGAGTCCAAGTACTTCGTGATCACCGGCGCCGAGGTGATCGACCTGCTGCCGACCGGCTACGGCTTCGTCCTGGACATGGAGGGCGAGCACCGGATGGTCTTCGACGCCAAGGCGGTCGAGCAGATGGTCGACTTCGCCATGCGCCGCATGTACGGCTGACGGCCGGCGGATCGGTGCCGCGCCCGTGTGAGCCCGGAGGGAATTCCCTCCGGGCTCTCTCTGTTACGGGTGGCAGAAAGTTCAACACTCAACTAAACTGAGAGCACAAGGAGGTACCGACATGCCTGCAGTGACCGTCGAGAACCCGCTGACGCTGCCCCGTGTGACCGCGTCCGCCGATGCGGTGGCCCGTCCCGTGCTCACCGTCACGACCGCGCCGAGCGGTTTCGAGGGCGAGGGCTTCCCGGTCCGCCGGGCCTTCGCGGGGATCAACTACCGCCATCTCGATCCGTTCATCATGATGGACCAGATGGGTGAAGTGGAGTATCAGCCTGGGGAGCCGAAAGGGACCCCGTGGCACCCGCACCGCGGCTTCGAGACCGTCACCTACATCATCGACGGCATCTTCGACCACCAGGACAGCCAGGGCGGTGGCGGCACCATCACCAACGGCGACACCCAGTGGATGACGGCCGGCTCGGGCCTCCTCCACATCGAGGCGCCGCCGGAGCACCTCGTCATGTCCGGCGGCCTCTTCCACGGCCTCCAGCTGTGGGTGAACCTGCCGGCCAAGGACAAGATGATGGCGCCGCGCTACCAGGACATCCGTGGCGGCAGCGTCCAGCTGCTCACCAGCCCCGACGGCGGCGCACTCCTTCGCGTCATCGCCGGCGAACTGGACGGCCACCAGGGTCCCGGCATCACCCACACCCCGATCACCATGATCCACGCGACCCTCGCCCCAGGCGCGGAGATCACCCTTCCCTGGCGGGAGGACTTCAACGGCCTCGCGTACGTCCTGGCGGGCAAGGGCACGGTTGGCGCGGAACGCCGTCCGATCCACCTCGGCCAGACGGCCGTCTTCGGCGCGGGCTCCTCGCTGACCGTCAGCGCGGACCAGCAACAGGACTCCCACACGCCGGACATGGAGGTCGTCCTCCTGGGTGGACAGCCCATCCGTGAGCCGATGGCCCACTACGGTCCCTTCGTCATGAACACCCGCGAGGAACTCCAGCAGGCGTTCGAGGACTTCCAGAAGGGGCGGCTGGGCACGATCCCGGCGGTGCACGGCATGTCTGAGGGCGGACTGTAGGGCTCACTACGGCCGCATGCGGACGAGTCCACCCGGAAAGGGGTGAGGCTCGTCCGCGCTAGAAGCCGCCTTCTTGGTCTCCTAGTAGCGGGGCGGGTCGGTGACCTGCGGCAATGGGTGCCGCAGGTCGCTGACCTGGCCTTTTGGTGACGGCTGGCGATGGGGTGCGACGGTCCTGATCGGGTGTCCTGCGGACTGTGTGCGGACTGCTGTGTTGCGTTCAGAGCGGCAATTCGGGTCCCGTCCGGGAGCATCGTGGTTCAAGGACGTAGGCGATAGCTCTCCACTCGGTTCGCCACGTGGGTCAGGTGGACGCGTTCAGGGCGGCCGACAAACAGGTAGAACATCGACTCGGGTACATAGCCGGGCCTGCGGAACCAGTTCCTTACCTTGGAGCCCATGCCCGTGTCGTCCGCTATTTCGGCCAGCACGCGCTCGGTGTCCTCGTAGATGTGCCCCCTCCGAAGGCGTCCCCTGGATCTGTTCATCATGAAGTCCGTCAGTACCGGGATGCTACTGTCGCTGTCCTTCATGGCCCAGTTCTGCAGTGACCTGCTGGCGCCCAGGATGTCGTTGACGGCGTTGCTGGTCTGTACGTGGTGCCACACATCGAGAAGCGTCGCGTGATGGCCCGAGTTCTTCAGTTCCTCGAGTACGTTCACGAGGAAACGGACCATGAGCATTGCGTTGCGGTCGACACGCACAGGGACTTGTGTGCCAAGTACGGCGAGTACGCCTTCGCGGAGCAGTAGGTCGGTCACGCTGACCGCTCCGGCACCTCTGGGTGCGACATGGCAGGCGCTGAGCATTACGACGGGAGGCGCGTTCTCGGGACCGAGTCCAAGTTCCAGGCAGACCTTGCTGCCGATGACGAGGCCGGATGTGTTGCCCCTGAACGAGCCGTGCGCGCTGATGATCAGAAAGTCCGGGCGGTACTCGGTGACAGCGTGACGGAGTGCGTCCGGGGTGAGCGTTTCGGCCTCATCGATCTTGAGCGCGTCGCCCGCTGCTTGGGCGACTTCTTTCGCGACCTTCCAGCCCTGGCGCGATAGTCGGCCCACAGGGTCACTGGTAGGTATGCATTCCGCGATGAGGACCCTCACTCGGCCACCGAGGTTGACGCTTGAGGGTGTGTCGGTCTCGTGTTGGAGGGTGCGGGTCAGCGGAGTAAGCGGGCGGTAGGTGATGGGCAGCCGTGTGGTCAGCGGGGAGGTGTCGCCAGGCAGGGTCAGGAGGCCGAGGGGGAAGTTGGAGAACACTGTCAGCTGTGACGCCCGCTTGATCAGCTCGACGACGTCCTCGCTCCAAATGGGGCTGGCGGCTGCGTCGAGACGGGCCATTAGGCTGCGAACGCTGGCGGGGTTCTCGTTGCCGATGAAGTGACGTTCCAGTTCCGCCAAAGCCACGAAGGCATCCCTGGGGGCGGGTGGCATCATCAGCCCAAGCCCGTTCGTGGCAATGGCGTGATGTGTCGCGGCGAACTCGATGGCGGCGCCTTCTAGCACGCTGTCGGAACGCTCGTGAAGCGCGACGGACCAGACGTTCGGTTCGACGTTGCCACTGAGAGGGGAAAAGCGGGTGCGCAGTTCACTGCTGTATGCCGTGCGGGAGTAGGCGACAGCAACTCCTGGCAGCGCGAGCGTCAAGGGGAATCTGAGGCTACGCGCTTCTTCGTCCAGCGTGCTCTCGAAGCGTTGTTCGGCCACTTCTCTCGGTGTTTGCTCACGTTCCAGCCGGGCGATCGTAGCGAGGAGGATCTGCCCGTGCACCGCTCGTAGGACCAGCTTGTCTGCACTATTACCCGGCGAAGGCTCGGCGAAATCGCCGGCCCATCCCATCTGCCTTGCTAGCCTGCGGTGGGGCAGTAGGACAGGAGCAAGATCCAGGCGACGAGTCAGGGTGAGTACGTTCCCCAGCGGCTTGCTGTCAGGGACGAAGTGTTGGTGGATCGCCTCCCACTGCGCCCTGAGGCTTTCGTCGCTCAGGGACGCGTAGCCCACTGCAGGAAGGGCGAAGCCCATCGCCTCGGAGTGCTGCCGGGCCTCTTCCAGTACGTCGTCGGGGCACACCACTAGTGTGCGGTGGAGCCCACGGAAGAATCCGTCGACGTATCTTGCATCGAACACGTCAATCGGTAGGAGCAGGACGTGGTGGTCGAGCTTTAGCTGCTGCGCCGCTTTGAGGATCCTGGCGGGTGTGTCGACGAGGTCGCTGAGGGTGCTCGGCAGGTGCAGCGTGTACCAGAGCCCCGGGAGCGGCAACTGCTCGGGACATTCCATGAGGTACGGTCACATCCCTGTTTGCGGCTTCGTCGAGCTGTTCCGTGGCGAGGGGCGAGTACACCGCCGGATCGGTTCCGCCATTCTCGGCATGACACAGGACGACATAGCCGAGCGGCCGCTCAAACGGTGATCCTGCTTCCTTAATCATGCCTCTCCGATGTGCAAATTTCTGCCTGGTCAAAGCGTATTTGGGAGGTTCACCGCCTGCGCTCGCCTACGTCCAGCCGTCCAGCGATACTTGAGGCCCCCCGGTGAGGTAGCTATGAAGGGCGCTGGCCGTAGTGTCCACGAACGCCTCGGGAATGGCCTTGGCGTCGATCCAGCAAACCTGGCTGTGCTTGCGTGGTTCGCGGTTCTCGGGTTCGCCGGTCCATTCGTGGGCAGCGAAGACGACGGTGAGGAAGCCGTTGGGGGCCTCCACGCCCCAGGCGCCATGGATGATGTGGGCGACCTTCAGGGACTCTGGCTTCACGGTCAGGCCGGTCTCCTCGTACAGCTCCCGCACAGCCGTTTCCGTGATCGGCTCGCCAGGTTCACTCTTGCCAACGGGGAGGTCCCACATGCCCTGGGCGAACTTGGCGTTCTGGCTGCGCTGGAGGAGGACGACGCGGTTGGTGGCCTGGTCGTGGACGATGACGGCGGCGACCAGGAGGGTCATGGATTCGAGGGCGGGCTTTAGGGCTTTGGGCTGGTCGTCGGTTGTCCGCTGAGCCACGGCTGGTGTCCCTTCGTCGGCCGGTTGATGGGCAGCTTAGGCCAGCGCTTCGCGTGCGCGGCGGGCGAGTTCGGCGGCTCCGGGCACTCTGCGGCGCTGGTAGATGGAGAGTGTGGAGCGGAGCGAGGTGATCGCTTTGCGGGTGCGGTCGGAGGTCATGCCTTCCATGAGGGTCAGGGCCTGGGACCAGGCTGCACCGGTCCCCGACCCGTCGTCGGGGACCGTGGTCCCCGAAGCGCCCTGGGGACCGTTCCCACGGCGATCCCCATTCGCGGTCTGCGCGACCGGAACTCGGGGACCGGATCCGGGGATCAGCTGATCGGAAGTCCCCACCAGGTCCCCGGCTTCCGGTCCGTCTGTGCCAGCATGGCCTGCACTGCCGGGTGCGGTCCGCAGGGCGTTGACCTGCGGATCCTCTGCCAGGGCAGAGGTGATCGTCGAGCGTCCGGTCCCTGTCCGTTCCGGGGACCGGTCCCCGGCGTCCATTGCTTTGATGCCATGCGTGGTCCCCAGGCCCGATAGGGGATCACCGTTACTCGCTGAGCCAGGCAGCGGATCAACTGCGGTGGCCCGCTCCCCGGGGCCGGAGCCGTGGGGACCGACTGGCTCAGCAATGCGGTCCCCGCCCTGGGGACGTGCGGGGTCTCCGTCGGGATTCGATCCGAGCGACAGCATCGTCTGGCCGGGAATGGCGACCGGCGGCCAGATGGCCTTCGTTGTGTTCTGCGGGTTGGGGAAGGTGTCTTCCATAGTGCTCCTGGGCTGCGCGCAGGCAGGAGCCCGCTACGCGGGGTGGATTCGTGCGGAAACGCCACTCAGGTGGCGAGGCTCAGCGCAGCGCTGGACATCCAGGGGCCGAGCACTTTCACAACGGGCTTGTGGTAGCAGACCCGGCGGCCATTTTGGGTCGGGAACTCGACCGTTTGGATCGCGAGTTCGCAAAGCGCAGCGTCACCCACCGCGGCCAGTTGAGTGCGTGTCCGTTGCACCCCCTCGGCGAAGCGCCAGGAGGAGGACCTGAAGCGGAACGAGCCAACGTTAGGGCATCCAGCCAGGCGGAACAGAAGTGTCGTGATCGGCTGCGGCCCTTGGCCGGCCCTGGCCCGCGCCCTGCGCTCGGCCATGGTCGGCGGGCACCCGCAAGGGCGACCTGCATCAGCTTCCGGGGACAGGAACGCACGTCCGTCGCAGTGGTGCGCCAGGCCACGGGAGTCCCATAGCTTCATCTGCCCCGTCAGCCTGCCAGAATTCTCGATGACGACTCGGAGACTGGCCTTCTCGGCTACGACTTCGAACTGCTCCGAGCCGTTGGCCAATCGCCGCTGCGGCTCGGCTCCGAGCACGCTCGCGATGCTTTCCGCCACATGGGGCGACACCGTGAGCAGGCGCCAGACCGGGCGGGTGAGCAGCTTGCCGTCGACGACGCTGCCGAAGTCGCAGTCACCTGCGACTGGTTCGGATGTCCTGGACAGTGAGCAAGTGTGAAGGGTGCCGAGTCGCTGACGGTGAGTGGTGTGCGGTCGGGTGCAGCCATGCGTCGCGGCGTCGCGATGCCGTCGGCGATGGCCAGAAAAGTCACCGTCGGTCGGCGAAGCGGCGGCCGGGCTGGGCGCGGGGTTGTGCAAGAGACGGTTCCTGACGGTTGGGAGACGCGGGGGCGCCAGAGCAGCGACGCGGCTGCCCGGAGCCCCCGAGGACACCGTCAATGCTCCGGAGAATCGCCGGTTTCGCTAACCGGCGATGTGGGTGTAGTCTCCCTCGCTCGTCTCGGTTCAGCGGCACGTCAGACCGCTTCTGCGAGCACCTCCTGCTGCCTCGATTCGCCAGTCTCTGCGTCATCGCCCTCGGCCTGTTCCGGTCGTACGAACTTGACCGCCGCCCGCTTCTCGACGGGCGTCGACCTTCCCGCGCCGGTCGCCTTGGTAACCGTGACCCGGCGCACGAACAACTTGACGAAGTCCCGGCGCTCCTGGGTCGTAGCGGCCTCCCACCACGAACCCTCGCCTACCGGATCGACGTCCCCCGCGCCCAGGGGCAGCCACAGGTGGATCGGGAGCGTCGGCGTCGCCGCCTCTTCCAACTCGGTGAGACGGGCCTCCGCCCGCTCCATACGGCTGAGGAGCCGTTCCCTGCGCTCCCGGAACCGGCGCCGTCCGACGGGGTCGTCGTAGTCGCCGGCCTCTTCCCTGTCGTAGAGCTCTTCCAACGCGTGCTTGGCATCGGCCCGTTCGGTGACGAGGCTTCGGCGTTCGCCCACGATCTCCGGCTGTTCCGTCTGCGCCGCGTACCGCCGAGCGGCCTCGGCGAGGATGACCGTCGTCTCGGGGTCGTCCTCGGCAGTCTGGATGAGGGCGAAGATTCGCCGGGCCACGCACAGGTCCAGTGTCTGCATGCTGATGGTGCACTCACCCTCGTGCTGGCCCGGCAGCGCTTTCCGACGGCGGCAGCGGTACGCGGCCTTGTAGGGAGTGGTCGCACGGTGTGACGTCATCACCGCACCGCAGTCGCAGAACAGAACGTCCATGGCGGAGAGGACGGCGTGTCCGCGCGACAGGCCCTTGCCCTGGCCCCTGCCGTTGAGCCACTTCTGCAGTTCGTGCCAGTCGTCCGGCGGGATGATCGGCGGGTACGCCTGGACCGGCTTCATGGTCTCGGGGTCGCGCTCGATGCGGTAGCTCTCGATTTTGCTGGTCAGTTTCCCGTCGTCTTCCCGGCGCTTGTACACCGGGGTCGCCGCGTAGCCCGCGATGCGTGGGTCCCGGAGGATGCGCATGGCGGTCTTCGGATCCCAGACGCTGTCCTTCGTCTTCTTGCCGACCCGCTGCCCCTTCGTCGGGACTCCGTCGGCGGTCATCTGGGCGCAGATGCCGGTGAGAGAGCCCGGGTGCCGACGCCCACCTCCCGGCTGGTACGGCATGTCCTTGTGCTCCGTGATCCGCGCCCACATGTCCCGAATCACCGGCACCTCGTCGGGATCGTGCTCCAGGATGTGGATCACGACGGGCCTGCCGTCGGCCGTCGTTCGCGTCGCGGGGACCATGCGGAAGCCGTACGGCGGCTTGCCGCCCACATAGCCGCCGAGTTCACGGGCCGTCTTCTTCGCGCCCCGCACCGCGTCGCTCTTGTTCTTGCTCTCGCTGTGGGCCGCGTCCAGCCGCAGGATCAGATGGATCAGGTCCATCAGGTTGCCCTTGCGGAACTCTCCCTCGGTGAGGCTGACAATCGTCACGCCGAGGTTGAGTAGCTCCGTGACGATGGGGATGGCGTCCAGCGGATCCATCCGTGACAGGCGGCTGATGTAGTAGACGATGATCAGGTTGATCCGGCCCTCGTGGCAGTCCTTGAGCAGCCGGTCGAAGTCCGGGCGGCCGTCGCCCGTGAACGCGGATATGCCGAGGTCTTCGTACTCGGTGATGCTGACGGCCCCGCGCCGCTTGGCCTCGGCCACACCTGCAGCGCGCTGTGTGACCGTGCTGACCTCGGACTTGTTGGCGCGCCCCACGGACTGACGCCCATAGACCCCTGCATGGATGTCCATGCCGGCATCACCAATGGCGACACACAGTGGATGACGGCGGGCTCGGGCCTGCTGCACATCGAGGCGCCGCCGGAGTCCCTCGTGGTGTCCGGCGGCCTGTTCCACGGCCTCCAGCTGTGGGTGAACCTCCCCGCCGCGGACAAGATGATGGCGCCGCGCTACCAGGACATCCGTGGCGGCAGCGTCCAGCTGCTCACCAGCCCCGACGGCGGCGCGCTGCTGCGCGTCATCGCGGGTGAGCTGGACGGGCACGCCGGTCCCGGTATCACGCACACGCCGATCACGATGGTCCACGCGACGCTGGCGCCGGGCGCGGAGGTCACGCTGCCGTGGCGGGAGGACTTCAACGGGCTGGCGTACGTCATGGCGGGCCGCGGCACGGTCGGTGCCGAGCGCCGCCCGGTCCATCTGGGGCAGACCGCTGTTTTCGGTGCGGGTGGTTCGCTGACCGTTCATGCGGACGAGCAGCAGGACGCTCACACGCCGGACCTGGAGGTCGTGCTGCTCGGCGGACGGCCGATCCGGGAGCCGATGGCGCATTACGGCCCGTTCGTCATGAACACCAAGGAAGAGCTGATGCAGGCGTTCGAGGACTTCCAGAAGGGGCGGCTGGGCACGATCCCGGCCGTGCACGGGATGTCTGAGGGCGGACTGTAGGGCCTCGCCAGGGCCACAAGCGGACGGGTCCGGTCTGAACCGGGACGGGGCTCGTCCGCGCTTGCTGCCTGGTTCGGTTTGATCGGTCCGCGGACAGGCATCCGGGCTTCCTCTTACAGGTGCGATGCTCGTCAGCGGGGGCGTGACCATCTATGCCAGCGGCCCGTGATGAGCCGCTCAGTGACCATCAGCAGTGCGAGGTCCCCCGCGAAGAGTCCGAGGCTCTGGAAGAACGGGATTGTGAATCCGCCACTGTAGAAGAGCAAAGCGGTGGCCAGGCCAAGGACAATGAAAGCGAGGACCAACACTAGCTGGAGCAGTCGGACGAACGGTGCTAGCGCAGCCCTCCCGTACGACACCGGCTCGGAGTCTGGCTGCGCCCCGTGAACTTGAACGGTCACATGCTGGTCCCCACCAGACTGATACACGCGCCCCTCGCCCTCGGCTCGGGCATGCATCTGCCACCCAGGGTTTTCTTCATCGCGTCGGCCTTCGGCCTTCATCGTTGGTTTCTCCTGATGCTGGGAAGCAAGCACTTGCTGGTAGCGGGATCACAGAGGACCGAGTTTGCGAGCGGGCCTCGGTCGTCTCGGCGGTGCCCGAGCCGGTCAGGGCAGGGGTGTGGGTGATCAGGATGTGGGCGATCTCGCGGCTGTCCGGGCGGGTGCCGTGCCAGGTCCAGGCTGCGAGCGACACCAGCAGCCGCAGTTCAGGGCAGGACGGAGTGAGCAGGACGCTCATGCTGTCGTGCCTCCCATGGCCTTGAAGCAGGACCAGACGATCTTCCCGACCGGAGTGCGGTCCTCGACTCCCCAGCCGTCGGCGAGCGCGTTCACCAGGATCAGCCCGCGTCCGGAGGTGTCCGTGCCGGCGGCCTGCCGGGCCTCCGGGTGCTGGCGGCGGCTGTCGTGCACTTCCAGGCGTACGACATCTTCGTCGGCGTCGAGCTTGACCAGGAAGCCGTGTCCCGGGGCAGTCCCGTGGACCAGGGCGTTGGTGGCGAGTTCGGAGACGCAGAGCCGGACGTCCTCGGCGCGGTCCGACAGACCCCAGTCGGCCAGGGCCTCAGAGGTGAAGGACCGTGCCTGGCCGACCGACTCGGGCCGCGCGTCGAAGAACTGCTGGGTCGTCTTGGTCATCACGATGGTCCTCATGACTCGGCGTCCAGGACGCGGGTGGTGCCGGGGTGACAGCGGCGGACGGAACCGCTGCGGGAAATGGAGTGGTGGGCCGTGCGGGGCTTGCGGACCAGCAGCAGCCGTTATCCGACCGCCTCGATCCGCCGCCCGCGTTCAGCGGCTATGGCCTTCGGGCCCAGGTGCGACATGGCCGGGGCGATGACGCCGTAGACGTCCGGCAGCGCGAGCACGTCCAGTAGCCCGGTGAACGCCGCTGAGGCGGGCCCGGCGGACGCTTCGCGGTCGGTGAAGACGCCGGACAACTGCAGTTCGTGGCTGCGGCAGTACTCGGCGAGCGAGGCGACCAGCGCGTCCTGCCGCGCTTGGGAGACCCGCACCAGCCGCAGGAAGCCGTAAACGACCGGGCCGCTGACCGGGCGATGCTCCGTGAGGGGTTCCATGCTCAGGACCGTCCAAAAGACTCGACAAGTGGTGACGCTCTGATCGTGGCGTCCGACCAACTCGCGGCCAATCACCAGCCGTTCTACTTCCGTTCCACTTCCGTCCCGCCGACTGCACGGATCTGCTTCGATGACCGATGGAAGGGAGCGACGTGTGGCGACCGTGCACCACTGGACCGGCCTGGAGGCCAAGGCCCTGCGGCTCGCCCTGCGACTGAGCGTGCGGGCCTTCGCCCAGCAGCTCGGCCTGGCAGTCGCGACCGTGTCCAAGTGGGAGAGCAAGCTCGCCGAAACCGAGCCCAGACCCGACACCCAGGCCATCCTCGACACTGCCCTCGGCCGCGCGGACGCCGCTGTCCACCTGCGGTTCGAAACGCACCTGTCCGAGATGACCAGCCCGGTGCAGAACGCCGGCCGACGCCGCGTCACCGCCTCCGGCCCCCGGGCCTGGGAGTACGAGTCCTGGGCCGACGACCTCGACCGCGTCGTGGTCGCCCTGTCCCGGCAGAACTTCGCCTTCGCCGACAGCCTCCTCACCCGGTGGCTAAGCCGGTTCAAGGCCCCCGAGCTGGACGAGAAGGGCCTATATCTCTTCGCCCGCTCCACCGCCCTGCTCGGCGACCTCAAGCGCGACCAGGGCGTTGTCCTGGGCCCACTGTCCGCCCAGCACTCCTATACCGGCGCCCGCGCGGTCTTCACCCAGCTCGACATCCCCCGCCGCGTCGCCCAGCTCGACCTGTCCCTCGCCGTCATCACCGAGATGTCCGGGAAGCTGGAGATCGCCGCCCGCAACTACGAGACCCTCGCCGTCGATGACCGGCTCTACCGCCGCGACCGGGCCCGCGCGAGGCTGTGGGTGGGGACCGCGCTGAGCAAGGACGGCCAGCACGACTATGCGACCCGCGTCATGCAGGCGGCGACCCGCGACTTCGAGGACCTCACCGAACCGGATGACTGGTCGGTGGCCCACCAGAAACTCGCCCTCGCCCGCCGCGGCGCCGGCGACCTAAGCCAGGTCCTGCACTTCATCGACATCGCCCGCAGCAGCGGGACGACCGACTCACCGATGCAACGTGTGCGACTGGACACCGCTCATGGCCACATCCTGCTCTCCGATGCGGCGACCCGGGATGATGGACTCCTCGTCCTCGACCAGGCCGCCAAGGTGGCCGCGCAGTACGGACTTGTGCACCAACTGCGCAGTATCGAGGGCATCAAGGCCATGAGCGAGGGGCCGGTCGGCCCCCGGCAACGGTGACCAGGGAGAAACGCGTGAGCAACGACCAGCAGGGCATCACCGAGGACCAGTGGCGCCAGGCCAAGCTGATCTGGGACTACCACCAGATGCAGCACGAGTTGCGGCCCGTCGACGTGGCGATCGGGCTGGGCAGCCACGACCTCGGCGTCGCGGCCCACTCCGCCGAGCTGTACCGCTCCGGGCTCTTCCCGACCCTGGTGTTCACCGGCGGCAACAGTCCCACCACAGCCAAGGTCTTCCCGCGCGGGGAGGCCGTCCACTTCCACGAGCACGCCATCGACCTCGGCGTCCCCGCCGAGGCGATCCTGCTGGAACCGAACGCGGGCAACACCGGGCAGAACATCACCCTCTCGCGTGAGGTCCTCGTCGCCGCAGGCATCACCCCGGCGTCGGTGCTGCTGGTCTCCAAGCCCTATATGGAAAGGCGGTCGTTCGCGACCGCCCGCAAGCTGTGGCCCGACATCGAGATCCTCTGCGCGTCGGAGCCGCTGGAGTTCGACGACTATCTGAAGTCCATCGGCGACGAGAAACTCGTCTTGGACATGCTCGTCGGCGACCTCCAGCGGGTCATCGAGTATCCAAAGCTCGGATTCGCCATCGAGCAGGAGGTCCCGGAGGACGTGCATGCAGCGTACGAGTCCCTCATCCGCGACGGCTTCACCAGCCGCCTCATCAACCCCTGACCTGCCCGAGCCGGGCGGGTTGTGTGCCATCCACCAGCCGAATTTCCTGCCCCGGTTGACCACGCTGGCCAAGCTGTTCGCGGCGGACTACTGGATCGTCCTGGACTTGACCGACCCGTTCACCAGGTGTGTGTCACGTCGACGAGACCAGTGTCCTGAGCCGTGCCGCAGCCGTTAACCGCCCTGAGCCCTGATGTACGGGACGTTGGGGAGAGAGCATGCCACTGCCTGGTCCTGGGACAGCTGCGGGTTCAGGAGGTACGCCACAACGGGCTGCTGGGCCACACCATCGTGCGGGCCGACGGATCACTTCACGACCTGGCGGACGCGTACCTGCGCACCTGCACCACCGTCTGGCTCAGCCCGAGCCATGGCCCCTTGCTCATGGACGTGATACGAACCGGCCTGGTCACCCCCGTCTGGTGCACCAGCTGGCGCCAGGACGCCACCACACTGATCGGGCCGCTCCTCGGCCTCCCGCCCCTGCCATACGTCGACCTCCCACGTCCCCAGACCACCACCAGCCACCCCAACGGCTACCTCTGGAAACGAGACCATGTCGATGTCTGGCTGGGCGACACGCCTGTTGCTTGGGTCGACGATGACTTCACCGCCCTCGACCACGGCTGGGCAGCAGAGCGCACGGCGCGTGGGATGGCGACTTTCTTGGTCCAGCCTGATCCCCACACCGGGTTGTTGGCCGAGCACCTGGCTGAGGTCATGGGATGGGTTGGCCGCCTTTCCGCCGTGCGAACCAGCGAATCCGCTCCTGCGCCTGGAGCCGAAGCCGCCTGAAGTGATCACAGAGCCGGACGTCAACGCCGTCCGGCAGCCAACTGCTTGATCTATCGATGTCGTCCGCGTTCCTCGGGCCTGGAGGCCAGCGCCGTGGCCGAGGGCTGGAGTGCCACGGGCCCAGATGACACTCCGGGTGTGCTGCTTCGCCTGCCTACTGCCTGTGCTCGCCTGGTCGGCTGGAGTCGCCCGCCGTTTTCGGCGCGGGTGGTTCGCTGACCGTCCGCGCGGGCGGGTGACGCAGCGTCACTCGCCCGGGCCGTCGTGGCAGGACAGGCCGTCGCCCGCGTGATCCGCTGGACCGGTGCAGCTGCTTCCGGAACCCGTTCGCCGTCTCGCCGCCTGGTGTGCGGTGATCCTGCTCGCGTCCGGAGTCGTCTACGTCGGGATCCGGCTGTGCGTGGAGTTCCGTACGGCCGTCACGCCCGTGCTGCTCGCGCTGCTGGGCACCGCCCTGCTGCGACCGTTGTACCGGCGGCTGGTGACCGCCGGGGCGCACCGGTCGCTGGCGGCCGGGCTCACCTGTGTCGCGGTCGTCGCCGTGGTCGGCGGCGCCGTCTACATCGTGGTGGCCGCGCTCATCGACACCGGCGGTCAGATCCTCGCCTCGCTGCGGGACGCCGGCAAGTCCCTCGCCCAGCACTTCGGGGCGGCCGGGACCTCGCTGGACGATCTCGCCACCAACGCCAGGAAGCTGCTCGGCAAGTTCGGCGGGACGGCCGCCTCCAACGTCATCAGCGGGGTCAGCGTGGTCGGCGAGAGCATCGCCATGGCCGTCCTCGCGCTGCTGCTCGTCTTCTTCTTCCTGCGCGACTCGCACCGTGCCGCCGAGACCATCAGGTCCCTCGCCCCGCAGGGCACCGGGGACACCCTGGAGGCCATGGCGCGGCGTGCCTTCGGTGCCATCGAGGGGTTTATGCGCGGGACCACCGTCATCGCGCTCATCGACGCCGCCTGCATCACCGTCGGACTGCTCGTCCTGCGGGTGCCGGGCGCGCCGGGGCTGGGTGCGCTCGTCTTCGTCGGCGCCTATATCCCCTACCTCGGCGCGTTCCTGTCCGGCGCGGTGGCCGTGCTGGTCGCGCTCGCCGACCGGGGCTTTGTGATCGCGCTGTGGACGCTCGGGGTGGTGCTCGCCGTGCAGCTGCTGGAGGGGCATGTGCTGCAGCCGGCGATCCAGAGCCGGACCGTGCAGATGCATCCCGCGGTGGTGATGCTGGCGATCACCGCGGGGGCATCCGTCGCCGGGATCGTCGGGATGCTGCTCGCGGTGCCGCTCACCGCCGCCGCCTTCGGTATCGCCCACGAACTCAGGACCCGGTACGCGGCCACGTAGCGCCCGTGCCGCCGTAGCCCCCAGCCCCTGTCCCGTTCCTTTGGGGGTGGTGGAGCGTTCGACCACGGTCAAAGCGTTCGACCATGGTCGGCGATGAGCAGCGGCGTCGGCTCCGAAACGGTGGGGAGTCGATCTTGGGCCGCCCGGTAGGCTTGGGGAGAGTTTCACGTGAAACAAGCCCCCCGATCCGCGAAGACTGGATGAACGACGATGCATCGGTACAGGTCCCATACCTGCGGCGAGCTCCGCGCCTCTGACGTCGGCACCGAGGTCCGGCTGAGTGGCTGGCTGCACAATCGGCGCGACCTGGGCGGCATCCTCTTCATCGATCTGCGCGATCACTACGGCATCACCCAGCTCGTCGCCCGTCCGGGCACCGAGTCGTACGAGACGCTCGACAAGCTCTCCAAGGAGACGGTCGTCCGGGTGGACGGCAAGGTCGTCTCGCGTGGCACCGAGAACGTGAACCCGGACCTGCCGACCGGTGCGGTCGAGATCGAGGTCGGCGCGGTGGAGGTACTGGGCGCGGCGGCCCCCCTCCCCTTCACGATCAACACGGAGGACGGGGTCAACGAGGAGCGGCGACTGGAGTACCGCTTCCTGGATCTGCGCCGCGAGCGCATGCACCGCAACATCATGCTGCGTACGTCGGTCATCTCCGCCATCCGGCACAAGATGGTCGCGATGGGCTTCAACGAGATGGCGACGCCGATCCTGTCCGCCACCTCCCCCGAGGGCGCCCGTGACTTCGTGGTGCCGTCCCGGCTGCACCCGGGCAGGTTCTACGCCCTGCCGCAGGCGCCCCAGCAGTTCAAGCAGCTGCTGATGATCTCCGGCTTCGACCGCTACTTCCAGATCGCACCCTGCTTCCGTGACGAGGACGCCCGCGCGGACCGTTCGCCGGGCGAGTTCTACCAGCTCGACGTCGAGATGAGCTTTGTCGAGCAGGAGGATGTCTTCCAGCCGATCGAGAAGCTGATGACGGAGCTGTTCGAGGAGTTCGGCGGCGGCCGTCATGTCACCTCGCCCTTCCCGCGCATCCCGTTCCGCGAGGCGATGCTCAAGTACGGCTCCGACAAGCCGGACCTGCGCGCCAAGCTGGAACTGGTCGACATCACCGATGTCTTCGAGGGCTCGGAGTTCAAGGCATTCGCGGGCAAGCATGTGCGAGCCTTGCCGGTGCCGGACGTGTCCGCGCAGCCCCGTAAGTTCTTCGACCAGCTCGGCGACTTCGCCGTCGCACAGGGCGCCAAGGGTCTGGCCTGGGTGCGGGTCGCCGAGGACGGGTCCCTGTCCGGCCCGATCGCGAAGTTCCTCACCGAGGAGAACGTCGCCGAGCTGACCAAGCGCCTGTCGCTGGCGGCCGGCCACGCCGTGTTCTTCGGCGCGGGCGAGTCCGACGAGGTCTCGAAGATCATGGGCGCCGTGCGGGTCGAGGCCGCCAAGCGCGCCGGGCAGTTCGAGGAGAACGTCTTCCGTTTCTGCTGGATCGTCGACTTCCCGATGTACGAGAAGGACGAGGAGACCGGCGCGATCGACTTCTCGCACAACCCGTTCTCCATGCCGCAGGGTGGCCTGGAGGCCCTGGAGACCCAGGACCCGCTGGACATCCTCGGCTGGCAGTACGACATCGTCTGCAACGGCGTCGAGCTGTCCTCCGGCGCCATCCGGAACCACGAGCCGGACATCATGCTCAAGGCGTTCGAGATCGCGGGCTACGACCGCGAGACGGTGGAGGAGAAGTTCGCGGGCATGCTCCGTGCCTTCCGCTTCGGCGCCCCGCCGCACGGCGGTATCGCCCCCGGCGTCGACCGCATCGTCATGCTTCTCGCGGACGAGCCGAACATCCGCGAGACGATCTCCTTCCCGCTCAACGGCAACGCCCAGGACCTGATGATGGGCGCGCCCACGGAGCTGGAGGAGGCCCGGCTGAAGGAGCTGCACCTGTCGGTGCGCAAGCCGCAGCCGAAGTAGTTCAACGGCGTCAAGGGCCGGAGACCGATGGCGGTTTCCGGCCCTTTGCCGTCTCCGGCGGCCGGTCCGGGAAAGCACAGTCCATTCCCACGGTCCTGACAGACTCCTTCCCTAGTTTTTGTGTACATGACGGAACAGGGAACGGCTCACGAGCCGAAACACAAGCAGGATCTGACACGTCGCAAGGTGGTCGCTCTGGGCGCGGGTGCCGTGGTCGCCGTCGGCATCGGCGGCACCGTCGCGACCGGAGCCTTCGCCGACGAGACCAGTGCCACGGACTCCACGGCGACGGCGAGCAGCAGCGCGGGCGCGTGCTACAAGCTCACCTCGGAGACCGTCGAGGGTCCGTACTACATCGACGCGGACAAGATCAGGCAGGACATCACCGAGGACCAGGAGGGCATCCCCCTGACCCTCACGCTCAAGGTGATCGACGCGAACACCTGCAAACCGGTCAGGAACGCCGCCGTCGACATCTGGCACTGCACCGCTCTCGGCGTCTACTCCGGTTACGAGTCGGTCGGCAACGGCGGCGGTGGCGGAGCCCCCTCCGGCATTCCCACGGACGCTCCGTCCGGCATTCCCACGGACGCTCCGTCCGGCATTCCCACGGACGCTCCGTCCGGTACCCCGACGGGCGAACCGCCGTCCGGCGGACCGGGCGGCGGCGGAGGCGGCCATGTCGAACCCACCGACGACGAGCGGTATCTGCGCGGCACCTGGAAGACCGACAAGCACGGCACTGTCACCTTCACGTCCGTCTTCCCCGGCTGGTACCAGGGACGCTGCGTCCATATCCACGTCAAGGTGCACGTGGACGGCACGTGGACGGACTCCGGGTACGAGGGCGGCCACACCTCCCACACAGGCCAGCTGTTCTTCGCGGAGGAGGCCGTGCTCCTCACCGAGGACGTGGCGCCCTACTCCGCCAACACCGTCACACGCACCACCCTCACCGAGGACACGATCTACCCGCAGAACGGTGCCGAGGGCGGCCTGCTCACCCTCAAGTACCACAAGAACAAGATCACCAAGGGGGTCCGGGCCGGGCTGACGCTGGGCGTCACCCCGGACGAGACCCACGACGGCTGACGCGGGCGGGAGCGGTACGCGTCACGACAGGGCCCCGGAGCCGCCCACCGGTTCCGGGGCCCGTGTGCCGCTCGGGCGCTGCTCGGGTCGGCATACGCTCAGTAGGTCATGCGGTGTCGCCGCCGAAGCGCTCCTTGTAGGTCTCCAGGTCGTCGTCCGTGAGCTTGGCGAAGAGGACCGGTGGGACCGTGAAGGGGGTGCCGGCGGGGACCGAGGCGAGGGCGCGGGCCTCGTCCTCGGAGACCCAGACCGCCGTGTCGTTCGCCAGCGAGAAGGCCGCGCGCATGGCCGCCGACGCCGACGGGATGAGCGGCTCCGAGACCACCGCGTACAGGTGGATCAGGTTCATCGCCGTGCGGAGCGTGAGGGCCGCGCCGTCCTTGTCGGTCTTGATCTCCAGCCAGGGGGCCTTCTCCTCCAGGTAGGAGTTGCCCGCCGACCACAGGGCGCGCAGTGCCGCCGCCGCCTTGCGGAACTGGAGCGCCTCCAGGTGCTCCTCGTACTCGGCCAGCAGGCGGGCGATCTCCGCGCCGAGCTTCGTCTCCGCCTCGCCGGGCTCGCCGCCCGCCGGGACCTGCTCGCCGAACCGCTTCTTCGAGAAGGACAGCACCCGGTTGACGAAGTTGCCGAGGGTGTCGGCCAGGTCCTTGTTCACCGTGGCGGTGAAGTGCTCCCAGGTGAAGGACGTGTCGTCCGACTCGGGGGCGTTGGCGATCAGGAAGTAGCGCCAGTAGTCCGCCGGGAGGATGTCCAGCGCCTGGTCCGTGAAGACGCCGCGCTTCTGCGAGGTGGAGAACTTTCCGCCGTAGTACGTCAGCCAGTTGAACGCCTTGACGTAGTCGACCTTCTTCCACGGCTCGCGGACGCCGAGTTCGGTGGCCGGGAACATCACGGTGTGGAAGGGGACGTTGTCCTTCGCCATGAACTCCGTGTAGCGGACGGCGGTGTCGACGTCGTACCACCACGACTTCCAGTCACGGCTCTCCGGGTCGGTGTCCCGTACGGCGTCCGACCACTCCTTCGTCGCGCCGATGTACTCGATCGGGGCGTCGAACCAGACGTAGAAGACCTTGCCCTCCGCCGCCAGCTCCGGCCAGGTGTCGGCCGGGACCGGGACACCCCAGTCCAGGTCGCGGGTGATCGCGCGGTCGTGCAGGCCCTCGGTCAGCCACTTGTGGGCGATGGAGGACGCCAGTTGCGGCCAGTCCCTGTCATGGCGGGCGACCCACTCGCGTACCTCGTTCTCCAGCTTCGACTGGAGCAGGAAGAGGTGCTTGGTCTCACGGACCTCCAGCTCCGTGGAGCCCGAGATCGCCGAGCGCGGGTTGATCAGGTCGGTCGGGTCCAGCACCCGGGTGCAGTTCTCGCACTGGTCGCCGCGGGCCTTGTCGTAGCCGCAGTGGGGGCAGGTGCCCTCGACGTAGCGGTCCGGCAGGAAGCGGCCGTCGGCGGGGCTGTACACCTGGCGGATCGCGCGCTCTTCGATGAAGCCGTTCGCGTTGAGCCTGCGGGCGAAGTGCTGGGTGATCTCGACGTTCTGCGGGCTGGAGCTGCGGCCGAAGTAGTCGAAGGACAGCCCGAAGCCGTCGTAGACCGCCTTCTGGGCGTCGTGCGCCTGGGCGCAGAACTCGGCGACCGGGATGCCCTGCTCCTTGGCGGCCAGCTCGGCGGGGGTGCCGTGCTCGTCGGTCGCGCAGATGTACAGGACGTCGTGGCCGCGCTGGCGGAGGTACCGGGAGTACACGTCCGCCGGGAGCATGGACCCCACCATGTTGCCCAGGTGCTTGATCCCGTTGATGTACGGAAGGGCGCTGGTGATGAGGTGTCGAGCCATCGCGGGCTGCTCCCAAGTCGCTACGTGGGGTGACGGTCGGGCGTCTCGCGGATCGCCTTCGTCGTGTACGAACCTTGAAATCGTAGCCGACATGGGTGCGCCGCCCGCCTCCCGTTTTTCGGCGTGGGAAGCGGGTGGCGCGGACGGGGCAGCCGTCGGTGGCGGGGCGGCCGGGCGGGGGGTTACGGGCGCCAGGTGGCCAGTACGCCCTCGTACAGCTCCGCGTCCGTCAGCTCGCGGGGGGCAGGGCCCGCGTGGAAGAAGGACGCGTTGCCGGTCTTCAGCTTGCGGAGGTAGTCGAAAGCCTTGTTGTCGTGCTCGCCGAAGGCGACGAAGGAGAAGAAGACGGAGGGGTGGTTCTTCGCCGCGTTCGTGAGGGCCTGGGTGGCGGGGGTCTTGGCGTCGGGGGCGCCGTCCGTCTGGAACACGACGAGTGCCGGGGTGGTGGCGGCGGTCGTGGACTTGTCGTGGTGGGCGAGTACGGCTTCCACGGCGGCGTGGTAGCTGGTGCGGCCCATACGGCCGAGGGCGGCGTGGGCCTCGTCGATCTTGTTCTCGTACTCGGTGAGGGTGAGGTCGGCGGTGCCGTCCACTTCCGTGGAGAAGAAGACGACATGGACCGTGGCCTCGGCGTCGAGGTGGGCGGCGAGGGCGAGGGCCTGTTCGGCGAGGGCCTGGGCGGAGCCGTCCTTGTAGTACGGGCGCATGGAGGCGGAGCGGTCGAGTACGAGGTAGAGCTTGGCCCGGGTGCCGGTGAGGCCGGCCTTGGCGAGGGCTTCCGCGGCGGACCTGTGGGCGGTGGCGAGGCCGGTGTCGATGGTGTTGGCGGTGTTGGCTCCGCCGTCGACGGAGGTGTTCCCACCCGCACCACCCGGGCGGCTTTCGTTGTCCCCTGCGGGTGGCCCCAGCGGGGCGTCGCCACCGTCGGCGGCCAACGGTTCCAACGGTTCCTGCGGGGTCGCGTCGGTTGCGTCGGCGATCGGTTCGGGTTCGAGGGTGGATTCGGGGGTGGATTCGTCGTTCGGTGCGGCCGACGGTTCGTCCCGGGCGGTCACGGGTTCGTCTGCCTGCGCGGCCACGTCGGCGACGGTTTCGGTGACGGGGTCGGCGACAGTGGGGGAGACGGAGGCGGCGACGGGTTCCGGCTCGGGGGCGGTTTCGGGTTCCGCGGTCGGTTCGGTGGTGGCTTGCGGCTCGGCGGTCGGCTCGGCCTTCGGCTCCGCGACGGGCTCCGGCTGGGGCTCGGCAACCGCAACAACCGGCTCGGGCTCGGTCTCCGCTGTTGCGGGCTCGGGTTCCGCCGTTGCCGTCGCCGTCGCCGTCGCCGTCGCCGTTGGCTCCGGTTCCGGGAGGGGCGTCTCCGCCGTCTCCGCTGTCTCCTTCTCGATCTCGCCGACAGGGGCCTGCTCGTCCTCGACCTCATCGGCGGCCGTCGACTTCTTCTCGGCCTCGGCCCCTGCTTCGGTGGCAGTTCCGGAGACTTCAGCGACCGGTGTGGCCTCTGAGACCGGCTCGGGCGCGGGCTCGGGTTCCGCCGCCGCTGTTGCCGTTGCCGTTGCCGTCGTCGGTTCCGGTTCCGTCACCGGCTCCGGGGTGGCCTTGGCCGCCGGAGTGGTCTCGGTGTCCGAAGCGACCTCCGACGACGGGGTGCGCTCCGAGTCCGCCTCAGCGGTCACGTCGGGCTCGGTCGCCGTCGCGGCCTCAGCCTTCGCCGCGTCAGCCACGCTGGCCGCGTCAGTCGAACCGGCCTCGTCGGGCACCTCGGGCACCTCTGCCGCGTCGGTCGATTCAGCCTTGTCCGCCGGTCCGGCCGCGTCTGTCGGTCCGGTCCGGTGGGGCACCTCGGGCACCTCGGCCACCTCGGTCGATTCAGCCCCGTCCGCCACGGACCCGTCAGCCGCCGCGGCCCCGTCCGTCGCCCCGGGCTTCTCGCCCAGTGCGGTCTCGGTGGGCCGGGGCGTCTCCTGGTCCGTGGTCGTAGTCGGGTCTGTCGGGTGGGATGGCCTCGGGACCGCGACGCTGTCGAACGCCGCTGAGACCAGGTCGTGTTCCGAGGGGGAGGAGTGGCGGGGTTCCGGGACCTGGGCGGCGGCCGGCTTCCGGTCCGCCTCGTGCGCTGCAGGCTCCTGTGCCGCAGGCTCCTGTGCCGCAGCCTCCTGAGCTGCAGGCTCATGCGCCGCAGCCTCCGGCTCCGGCTTCGTCGGTTGCTGCGAAGGGAGCTGGTCCGCACCCTCTGCCGCGGCCGTGTGCCCCTTGCGTGATCGGCCGAATGCGTTCCGCAGGAGAGTGAGAATGCCCATGTGGCGCAACCCTTCGCGTGAGGTGATGCCCGTCAATCCCTGGCCAGGACGGACACGTAAGGTTAGCGGCCCTGAATGGTGATCTTGGGCAGGGGCGAAGGGCACGCGGTCGCGCGGGGCAATGCCCCGGCAGCCTGACCCGTCCCGTCCTTGAGGCTCGCCGCAGTTCACTTTTCGTTCAGCTGGAGGCTGTCCATCCGCACACGCCTACCCCTACCGTCACGCCCACACCAAGGGTTCGTAAGGGGAGAGCAAAGTGCGCAATCTGCTGCCGATCATCGGCTCGCACTCGGGCGGACGTTCCGCCATGACCTGCCGTTTCCGGTGTGGTGACGCCTGTTTCCACGAGGTGCCCAACACCAGCTCCAACGAGTACGCCGGCGACATCATCGCCGGTGCCCTGAACCGTCGTGGCGCGCTGCGCGCCGCCGCCGCGGTCACGGTGGCCGCCGCCGCCGGCTCCGCCGTGATGGCCGGTGCCCCGCAGGCCGCCGCCGCGGACGCCAAGCACGCCACCCCCGCCACCCACGGCAGGCCGGGCAGGCCCGGCCGGGCCGCGCGTGGCCTGCGGTTCGACCCGGTCGCCCCGAACACCGCCGACCAGGTCACCGTGCCCGGCGGCTACCAGCAGAACGTCGTCATCCGCTGGGGCGAGCCCATCCTGCGTGGTGCCCCCGCCTTCGACCCGGAGCGCCAGACGGCCGCCGCGCAGGCCGGGCAGTTCGGTTACAACAACGACTTCCTCGCCCTGCTGCCGATTCCCGGCGAGTGCGACCGTCAACTGCTCGTGGCCAACCACGAGTACACGGACGAGGTCCTGATGTTCCGCGGGTACGACGCCGCCAACCCCACCCGTGAGCAGGTCGAGGTCGCCTGGGCCGCGCACGGACTCACGGCCGTCGTCGTGGAGGAGGACCACCGGAGCGGCCGGCTGACCGTCGTCAACCGGCACCACTTCAACCGGCGTATCACCGCCACCAGCGAGTTCCTGCTCACCGGGCCCGCCGCCGGGTCGAGCCTGCTGAAGACCTCCGTCGACCGGACCGGCCGCAAGGTGCTCGGCACCCTCAACAACTGCTCCGGAGGCACCACCCCGTGGGGCACCACGCTGCACGGTGAGGAGAACTTCAACCAGTACTTCGCCAACGCCAACCGGGACACCGACAAGCGGTACGGCATCGGCACCGGTGCGACCGAGCGCAAGTGGGAGCGGTTCGACAAGCGGTTCGACATCGCCCAGGAGCCCAACGAGGTGCACCGGTTCGGGTATGTCGTCGAGTTCGACCCGTACGACCCCACGTCCACGCCCCGCAAGCGCACCGCCCTCGGCCGGTTCAAGCACGAGGCGGCGACCGTGCGGATGACGTCGGACGGGCGTCCCGTCGTGTACACGGGTGACGACGAGCGGTTCGACTACTTCTACAAGTTCGTCGGCAGCAAGCGCATGCGGCACGGCAACAGCCGCTCCGCGCGCGAGCACAACCTGACGCTGCTGGACGAAGGCACCCTGTACGTCGCCAAGCTCACCGGTGACTCCCCGGCGAGCGAGATCGACGGCAGCGGCGCGCTTCCCGCCGACGGCGAGTTCGACGGCGGCGGCACCTGGATCCCGCTCGCCACCGCCACCGCGCACGGCGCCGTCTCGCACGTCGAGGGCATGACCGCGGAGGAGGTCTTCGTCTTCACGCGGCTCGCCGGTGACAAGGCGGGCGCCACGAAGATGGACCGCCCCGAGGACATCGAGCCGTCGCCGCAGAGCGGCAAGGTGTACATCGCGCTCACCAACAACACCAACCGCGGCAAGGCCGGTTCCCCCGCCGCCGACGAGGCCAACCCGCGCACCAACAACAAGCACGGGCACATCCTCGAACTCACCGAGCGGCGCAACCGCGCCGACGCCACCTCCTTCGGCTGGTCGGTGTTCCTGGTCGCCGGTGACCCCGCCGACCCGGCCACCTACTTCGCGGGGTTCCCGAAGGACCGGGTGAGCCCGATCTCCTGCCCGGACAACGTGGCCTTCGACGTGCACGGCAACCTGTGGATCTCCACCGACGGCAACGCGCTCGGCACGCACGACGGCCTGTTCGGCGTCGCCACCAAGGGCGGTCGGCGCGGTGAGCTGAAGCAGTTCCTGACCATGCCGAACGGCGCCGAGACCTGCGGTCCGATCGTGCAGGAGCGCCGGGTCCTGGTCGCCGTGCAGCACCCGGGCGAGGTGGACGGGGCGTCGGTGGAGAAGCCGGCGAGCGCCTGGCCGGACGGAGCCGGGAAGATCGTGCGGCCGGCCGTGGTCGCGGTGTGGCGTAAGGACGGCTGCGACATCGGCATCTGACGGACGGCATCTGACGGACCGCGGGGCGGCGTCGGCGCGGGGACGCGATCACCGGCGCCGCCTGCCGACCGGGGTAGGCGCCGCCTGCCGACCGGGGTAGGCGGCGCCGAGGTCCCGTGCCAGGGCGGACGGCGGCCCGGCAGCCGCGCCCGCACGCCCCAGGCCCGGAAGCGTCTGCCGCCGCCGTCACGCGCCCGGGGTGGCGGTGGGACCTCCCGGAGGCCAGCCCGCTCCCACCCCCGCCCCCGCTTCGGCCTGGACGGTCTCGTCCTCGAATACGGCGGGGCGCTTCGATACGGCGGGGCGCTTCGATACGGCGGCGCGCTCCGATCGGGGGGCGTCCCGGCGGGCCGACGACAGGTCACGCGCCCGAGGCGCCCGAGGCGTCCGGGGCGTCCGGGGCGTCCGGGGAACCAGAACGCGTACGTTCCGGGTCAGCCAGGTGACCAGGGCCACCGCGAGGCCCAGGCCCAGCAGCAGCCAGGAGACCAGGCGCAGGGTGGCCGTGAGGGCGTCGTAGACGGCACCGGCGGCCGGCTGGGGGACGTCGGTGGGCAGGTCGGCGAGGGTGAGCCGGCGGCCGATGGCGAGGGCGACGCCGAGCAGGGCGCCGCCCAGGGCCGTGCCGAGCGCGGTCGCGGTGATCGCGCGGCGGCGGTGGACGGCGAGGGCGATTCCGGCGACGCCGAAGACGACGGCCGCCACGGGGAGCCAGAACCCGGCGACTTCGAGCACGTGGTACCCCTTCCGCAGCGGTGCCAGTTCGTGTGCGGGCAGTACGGCGAACGCGGTGTGTTCTACCGGAATCCGGTCGGCGAGCGGCATGTGGTCCTCGGCGAGTTGGCGTTTGACCTGGGCGGCCACGGCGGCCAGATCGACGGTGACCGGCTGTTCGAGCAGGTCGTCCTCGGCCCCCTCGTCGCGCAGCGCGCGCAGCACGGCGTCGTGGGTGGCGCGGTTGCCCTCGTCCCAGGCGAGACGGAAGGCGCGAGTCTGGGTGAAGGAGTGCACCGCGTCGTGCACGAAGGGCCCGACGGTGCCCCGCACCGGGCGTACGTCGAACTTCTGGTCGACCTCGCGCATGATCCCGGCCCCGACGGTGTCCGCGACCGCCTCGCGTACGTCCGGGTCGGTGGCGAGCGGCGCCATCGTCGTGACGTACCGGCCGGTGTCGGCGAGCCCGTACGCCGCCCAGGCCGCCAGCGCGCCGCACGGCACGAGGAGGCAGGACAGGCCGATCAGCGCCGCCGACAGGGCGCTCCTGAGACGTGGGGGCACTCTCTCAGGCAACGGCCCACGGGCCCGGTACGCGAGCGGTGGGACTGCATTCGGGTGGCGTCGGGACCGCACCGGGACGGCGTCGGAACGGTGGCCCCGGTTCCGAACCGGGCGGCGGTGGCGGCGGTGGTGCTGGTGCTCGTTGCTGGTATCGGGTCAGCGGATGCGGTGGCCCGCCGCGTCCTCATGGGTGTAGTAGCGGTAGAAGAGCACGACGAAGAAGACCGCGGCGACGACCAGCGCCATGCCGGTGGAGCGCAGCGCGGATTCCCCGGACTGGTGGTAGAGGAAGCCGAACGCGATGCCGCCGAAGGCGGACCACAGCAGCGCGTGCAGTTCCCGCCGCAGCCGTGGGGCCAGCGCCTGCACGCCCAGGTACACCAGGGCGAACACGAGCGCGGTCACGAAGCCGAGCAGGAGGTTCCAGCCGGTGATGGGCCCGCCGTCGCGCCGGTTGGCCGCGGCCCAGTAGCCGTAGAGGAGCCCGAGCAGGACGGGGAACGCCAGCCGGGCCATCGCGTGGGTGCGCTCGCCGAAGATGTCGGGCGTCCGGTGGGTGCGGGGCACGCCCCCGGACGTGGGTGCCGCGTGAGCCATGAGAGCCCTCCTGTTCTCCTCGCCCCCGGAAGCCCCGGAAGCCCCGGAAGCCCCGGAAGCCCCGGAAGCCCCGGAAGCCCCGGAAGCCCCGGAGGTTGCCTCGGGAGTTTGGTTTGGAATTCGACTCCGGAGCCGCCGGAAGCCGCCCCGGGCGCCCGACCCGGAATCCGACCCCGGAATCCGCCCCCGGCTTCCAGCGCACACCTGGGGCGAGGCCCTGGCAAGTCGTGCGGGCCGAACGCCCGGATGCGGCCGGTGCGCGCCCATGCTTCGCTGAGGTCCATGAAGGGCGGGCCGCACGCCGTGACCGATGACGACGACGATGCCCCGCCGCGGCAACCGCTGCGGATCCACGGGCTCAGCGTCGCGTGGCTGCCGCCGCTCCTGCTGCTCGCGCTGATCGTCGCGGTCGACGTCAACACCACCGAGAAGTTCCGCGTCGTCTCCTGGATCGTCCTGGTGCCCGGCACGGCCGCCGCGATCTGCGGGGTGTGGACCACGGGTGGGTTCGCGGTGCTGTCGCTGCTGGTGTACGTCCTCGTGGACGCCGTCTGGCCGAGCCAGTACGAGGCGGGCCTGCCCGACTTCGTACTGGTCGCCCTCGGCGGGTTCCTCACCACCCTGGCGTGCGCGGTCCGGTTGCGGACCGAGCGTCTCATGCTGCACATGCGGGACATCGTCGAGACCACCCGCCACACTGTGCTGCGCCAGCTGCCGCCGGACTGGGCCGGCCTGGAGAACGCGGCCGTCTATCTGTCCGCCGACACCGACGCCCGCGTCGGCGGCGACTTCTACGACATCCAGCCCGGCCCGTACGGGCCCCGCGTGTTCGTCGGCGATGTGCAGGGCAAGGGCCTGGGCGCGGTGGACACGGCCGTCGCGCTCCTCGGCACCTTCCGGGAGGCCGCCTACCACGAGCCGGACCTCGCGGCCGTGGCCGCCCACCTGGAGACCCGGATGCTGCGCCACCGCGTGCGCATCGCCGCCCTGGGCCGCAAGGACGGGGACCGGTTCGCCACCGCCCTGCTGGTCGGCTTCCCCGTCCATGAGTCGGGCTTCGTGGAGGTCGTCAACTTCGGTCACGAACCCCCGATGGGGGTCACCCCCGGCGGGGTGCGGCTGCTGCCGCCCGGCGACGGCCTGCCGCTCGGCATGGGCGAGTTCGCGGACGGACCGCCGCGCGCGCACCGGGTGGCGCTGGGCGCCGGGGAGACCCTCCTGCTGGTCACCGACGGGGTGACGGAGGCCAGGGACGGGGCCGGGGGGTTCTATCCGCTGGTGAAGGAGGTGACCCGGGCGGTGGCCGCGGATCCGCGTACGGCCGAGCCGGCCCGGCTGGTGGCCGTGGTGCGGGAGGGCACACTCCGCCACACCGAGGGTCATCTCGCCGACGACACCACGGTTTTCGCGGTACGGCGGGTGTCGGGCCGGCCTCCCGCGCGGCTTCCCGTACGGGGACGTTTGCGGTCCTGAGACCCTTCTTTGCAGCAGTAGCGGCTACCGTGCTGCCCTAGGTGATCGACAGGGGAGGGACGATGCCCGGAACCGTGCTGCTGCTCGCGGCCTCGCCGATGGGCAGGGGGCGCCTGGTCGACGCGGCTTCCGTGCTTCCCGTCCTCGCGGCCGTCGCACCCGACGTGCTGGCCGGCACGGACACCGCCAACGTGGTCGAACTCGCCGATCCGCTGGAGCCGCAGGCCGTGCTGACCCGGCTGCGCGCCGCCGCGGCGGCCCCCGGCCCGCTGACCGTGTTCGTCACCGGCCAGCTCCAGCTCGACCGGCGCCAGCATCTGCCGCATCTGGCGCTGGCCCGCACCACCGCAGCGACCGTCCGCTACACCGCCTTCCCCTGGCACTGGATCCGCGAGGAACTGCGGCTGCGCCCGTCCGGCGCGACCGCCTTCGTCGTCGATCTGCACGCGGACGCCGAGACCTGGCAGCATCTGCGCACCACGCCGCTCGACTCGGGCCGCAACAACCCGGTCTACGGCCGGATAGCGCCGCCCCCGGCCCGCCGCGCGGTCGCCGTGCCGTCGTACATGAAGGCGGTGGCGACGGTGCTGCGCAGCGGGCACCGGCCGCCGCTGGAGCAGTTGCACCAGCAGGTGGTGGCCCGGCTGGGCGAGGAGGCGGCGGGCAACATCCTGTTGGCCGCGCCCGCACCGGAGAGCGGCGATCCGCACGCCGCGATCGCCGCCGCCGTCGAGGCGGGCCGGCACGCCGAGGCGGACGTGCTGGCCGCGCGGTGGGAGCAGGCCGCGGTGCGCGCGCACGGGCCGGGCTCCGCGGACGCGCTGCACTGGGCCGAGGTCCGCGCCGACCTCGCGATGTTCGCGGGGGACGCGGTGCGCAGCTGCCGCACCTGGCTGACCGTGGCCGGGGCCCGGCTGGCCGCCGGGCAGCCCGCCGACGCGCCCGCGGTGGAGGCGGCCGTGGACCGCGCCCACCACCAGTGGGGCCGCATCGGCGACGCGGCCCACGCCCGTGAACTCGGGCCCGCCCTGGCGGAGTTGCGCCTACGAGTCCCGGGCCGCAGACAGGGCGCCCTGGACCATGTCCAGCAGCACCTCCAACAACTCCAGGCAGCCCGATAGCGGCTTTGGCCGGGCGCGGCCGTCCGTTTGGCGCAGACCGTCGGGACATGTTCACGCCACATTTGGGCCCTTCGCAGCCTTGAGCATCCCTTGATCAGGGTTTTCGAGATCGGAAGTCCTCGCTCAACTCGGCAAATCGGCCATACCTGTACGTCCAAGTTTTTCCGCACCCCTCACAACCAAAGATCAACCTGACACTTCGTTCACGGTTTTCACACAAGGGGTGCACAGTGCGCATACCGGCGCGAAGATCGATCATCGCCCTGCTGACCCTGGCCCTGTTGGCCATCGCGGGCGTCTTACCGGCCTCGGCTCTCCCGAGTCGTTCCGCCTCCGCTCAGAGCCCGGTTCAACAGCCCACCGCACGTACGGCAGCGGACCTCCCCAAGCCGCCCAAGGCGATGACCCTGGCCGAGCGGCGCAAGCAGGTGAAGCAGGCGCGGGGCGAACTGTCCCCCATGCGCGGCTATGCGAATCGATCCGCCGCGAAGCCGAAGGGCAAGCCGCACGGCCGCCCTGACCGGGACGCCGCCAGGAGCGGTCCCGCCGCTCGGGAAAGCGTGACGACTCTCGCGGCGGCGCCCGCGGACCCGGCCTGGGTGACGGCCTATGCGACCGCGTATCCCGCGTACCTGTCGGTCGGCGGTCAGCTGAAGTTCTCCTCGGGTACCGCCTCCTCATACTCCGGGCTTTGGCTCTACGTAATGGATGAGGCGGGCAAGCCCGTCTACAACCAGGAAATCAGCAAGGCCGCCGACGACCCGACGGGTAAGTTCCTGGAGAACGGGGCCTGGTGTTACGGTTGGTGGGCGGGTAACTCCTATCCCACGGACCAGTGCTTCTGGTGGAGCACGAACCAGCTGGGCGGTCACCTCCAGGACGGCAAGAAGTACTACGCCTGGATCTTCCTCAAGGGCTCGGACGGCACCTGGAGTTCCAACGGGACCACCTCCCCGCTGGTGGAGGCGTTCTACACGCCGGGCATCCCCGGTGCTCAGGCAGGCATCTGCACCTGCTACGCGCAGGCGCACCGCGCCGACCCGGTCAGCACAGCCACCGGAATGTTCTTCGAGCAGCTCACCGACGCCCAACTGGTCGGCGTCGGCAAGCAGGTGTCCCTGGAGCGCACCTACCGCTCCGACTCCACCACGACGGGGCTGCTCGGCCGAGGCTGGGCGACGCCGTTCGACTCGAAGCTGACGATCACCGGCAGCACCGCGACGTACCAGGCCGACGACGGTGCGAAGTTCGTCTTCACACAGGCGAGCGACGGCACGTACACCGCGCCGGCGGGGTCGGCCGCGAAGCTGGTCAAGGGCAGCAGCACCTACACCCTCACCACCCTCGACCACACCAAGCGCACGTTCAGCAGTACGGGTCAGCTGACGTCGGTGGTCGACAAGGCGGGCCAGGGCCTGGCCCTGACCTACACCTCCGGCAAGCTGTCCTCGGCCAAGGACGCCGCCGGCCGCACCACCGGCTTCACCCTGAACACCGATGGCCTGGTCACCAAGGTGGACCTCCCGGACTCCACGTCGGTCTCCTACGGCTACGAGGGCGGCCTGCTGACCTCGGTCACGGATCCGGCTGGCAGGACCTCGTCCTACGCGTACAACACGGACAAGAGGCTGTCCTCTTACACCGATCCGGCCGGAGGCAAGGTCTCCAACACGTATGACTCGAACGGCCGGATCAAGTCCCAGACCGACCAGAACAACAAGACCACGAACTTCACCTGGGACGGCAGCCGCGAGTCGCACACCACGGCCCCCGACGGTGGGGTGTGGACGGACGTCTACTCCGGCAACGTGCTGCTGGAGAGCATCGACCCGTACGGCAAGACCGTCTCCTACGACTACGACCGTTCCCTGCGCCCGGTTGACATCACCGACCAGCGCGGCAACACCACGTCGATGACGTACGACGGCGCCGGGCACATGCTCTCCCGCAGTTCCCCGTCCTCGCTCAAATACTCCGAGAGCTGGACCTACGACACCGCGGGCAACATCCTCAGCCACACCGACGGCCGCACCTACAAGACGTCGTACGGCTACAACACGGCGGGCCAACTGGTCTCCAGCACCGATCCGCTCGACGGGAAGACGTCGTACACGTACACGGCACAGGGTGCCCTGCAGACCGTCACCACGCCGCGCGGGAGCAAGACGACATACGGCTACGACGCGGCCGGCAACCGGACGTCGGTGACGACCCCGCTGGGTGACAAGACCACCTTCACCTACGACGCCGCGGGCCGCATGCTGTCCATGACCAGCCCGCGCGGCAATGTCTCCGGTGCCGACCCGGCCGCCTACACCACCAAGTACGCCTACGACGGGCGCGGAGTGCTGAAGTCCGCCACCGACCCGCTGGGACGTACCACCAGTTACGAGTACAACGGCGCCGAACAGCTGACGTCCATCAAGAACCCGGCGGGCAGTATCACCCGCTACGCGTACGACGACGCCGGCAACCTCACCAAGACCACGGACGCGGCCGGCGAGTCGGTCACCCGGACCTTCGACGCACACGGCAACGTCACCTCGGAGACCGACCCGCTGGGCAACAAGACGACCTGGAACTACGACAAGCTCGGTCGGCTGATCAGTGCTGTCTCCGCGCGCGGCAATGTCTCCGGCGCCGACCCGGTCGCGTACACCACGAGTTACGCATACGACGCCGTCGGCAACCGCACGAAGGTCACCGATCCGACGGGCGCGTCCGTAACGACCGAGTACGACGCCGTGAACCGGCCCGTCAAGGTCACCGACGCGCTGACCAAGTCGACCCTCTACGAGTACGACGCCAACGACAACGTCACGAAGGTCACCGACCCTCTCACCAAGAGCGTCTCGTCGGCCTACGACAAGAACAACCGGCTCAGCAGCACCACCGACCAGCTCGGCAAGAAGACCACTTACGCCTACGACGCCGACGGAAACCCGCTCAGCACCACATCACCGCTGGGCAACAAGGAGAGCCGGACCTACGACGCCGACGGCCGCCAGGCCACCGCCGTCGACCCGCGCGGCAACGCCACTGGCGCCGACCCGGCCCAGTACACGACCACCAACGACTACGACGCGGACGGCAACCTCACCACCGTCACCGCCCCGCTCGGCGGTGTGACCAGCACCCAATACGACGCGGTGGGCAACGTCATCAAGCACACCGACGCGGACCAGCGCGTCACCACCTACGGCTACGACAAGCTCGACCAGCTCACCACGGTGACGGCCCCCGACGGCGGCCAGACCACGTACACCTACGACGCGGTCGGCAACGTCGAAGAGCGCACCGACGCGAACAACCACACCACCACCTACGGCTACGACGCGGCCCACCGTCCGGCATCGGTCACCGACCCCCTGGGCCGCGTGACCGCGTACGCGTACGACGCAGACGGCAACCCGACCGGGACGACCACCCCGCGTGGCACGACCACCCTCACCTACGACGCCCGGAACCTGCTCACCAAGACCGACTACTCCGACTCCACCCCGGACGTCACCTACGGCTATGACGCCGCCGGCCGGCTCACCTCCCGCGCCAACAGCTCCCGGACCGAGGACTTCGGCTACGACGCGGTCGGCAACCTCACCAAGAGCCGCCACTTCGCCTATACCTACGACGCCGCCGGGCAGATGCTCACCCGCACCTACAACAGCGGCTCCATCGCGTATGCCTACGACGACGACGGCCGTACTTCCACGATGACGGCCGACGGCGAGACCACCACCTATACCTGGGACCCGGCCGCGAACCTCACCCGGTCCGCGCTGCCCAACACCGAGACCGAGGAACGCGCCTACGACCGTGCGGGCCGTCTCACCGCCGTCACCTCCGCCAAGGCGGGCACCACGGTCACCAGGACCGCGCTCACCCTCTCGGCGGCGGGCCTGCCCACCCGGGCGGACGTCACCCGGGCCGGTGTCGGCACCGGCGGCTACGACCTGACATACGACACCGCAGGCCGCCTCACCTCCGGCTGCTTCCCGCAGCCCGCCATCGCCGGATGCGCCTCCAGCCGCACCACGTCCTACACCTACGACAAGGCCGGCAACCGCCTGACCTCCACCCTGGGCAGCACGTCGACCAGCTACGCCTACGATGCCGCCGACCAGCTCACCTCCACCACGACCGGCACCACGACCACCGACTACGCATACGACGCGGAGGGCAACCAGACCAAGGCGGGCGCCGACACCTACTCCTACGACCTGGCCGGACAGATCTCCGCCGCCACCGTCGCGGACACCGCCTACACCTACAACCACGACCCGAGCGGTAACCAGATCGCCGTCGCCAAGGACGGCTCCATAACCAACCGCTACGAGTGGGACCCCAACGCGCCGCTGCCGATGCTCGCCTACGAGACCAAGGGACCGCTGGGCAGCATCATTGCGCAGAGTTACCGTTACGACCCGCTGGGCCAGCCAGAATCCACAAGAGCCGGTGCCGGCCCCGTCTTCTACTACCACCACGACACCCAGGGCTCCCCGGTCGACGTCACCGGCAGCACCGGCACCCTCCACCAGCGCTGGGCCTACGACCCGTTCGGCACCCGAACGCTGGACACCACCGCCGGCGGCGCCCCCGCGAACACCCCGTCCTACACCGGCGCCCGCTACGAGACCACCACCGGCAATCTCGACCTGCACGCCCGCCAGTACAACACCGCCACCGGCCGCTTCAACCGCCCCGACCCGGCGACCCGCGGTCAGTCGACGCCGTACATCTCGGCATACGCCTACGCCGACAACACCCCCACCCTGTACACCGACCCCAGCGGTCTGACACCCGTGCCGGGCGACAACGGCAACGGCAAAGTCGACAGCCTCGGCGAGGGCCTGAAGATCTTCGGCGACGGCTTCCTCCAGGGCTTGAAGGCCCCCTTCGAATTCCTCGGCGACGCCCACGACGCGGTCACCGGAGCGAACGGCGGCGCCGGCGCTTTCCTCGACAAGTACCTCCCCGTCCGCCCCGCCTACCGGCTCTACCGCGCCGAGCACATGCTCCGCCAACAGGGCTGCGACGCTCTGGCTGATCTATATGCGGAGGTGGCCGAAGAACTGACCCAGCAGATCGCCCTTGTGGGGATCGGCGGTCTCACAGGGTGGCGGCGCACAGCGGTCGAGCCGGACATCAATCGGTATCCCGGAGAAGCGGGCAGCCCCACACGCTATGGACCGGGCGCGGCGCATGCTGATGACCCTTCATTCGGCAGCAAGGGCTATCGGTGGGCCGCACCAAGAGTACCGACCGATGTGCTTGGCCCCGGCGAGGCGTGGCATCCCAGTCATGGCACACCGGTCATCGGACGCCTCGACGACACTCTTATCGGAGGGTCATGGTCCCACAACGCAAAGCTCACGACTGGTAGTTGGACCCTCGCTAAGAACGATGCATGGATACAGACCATCATCGATCAACGCGGTACCGTGTACGTCGTGTCACCCACTGCAGGAAACTACTGGCTGACATCACGAAGGGAGCCCACTGTATTCGCCCGCGAAATCCAGCAGCTCCTCCAATCCGGATACAAATGGAAGGGGGATTATCTTGTCCCGCCGAAGGGGTAGCAAGGGAACAGAACAGCCACCTGTAAGCGTGTCGCGCCTCAAGGATAAGCGGTTCGACGGTTACCTGCGCTACGCCATTCCGCATGAACTGGACTCTGACATCGATGCCGTGATCACTTCATATATGGAGAGTTCCGCGTCTGTCAGGCAGAGGGCGATCGACGATCTGGATGGCCGCAGCGCATCCGTGCTCAGCGCATATGGGCAGCGAATGGCCTCGACCGCAGTCCGTGCCAGAGCGATTGACACGCTACGCTGCGGACTCATCGCTGTCGGCATGGCGGAAGAGCGCCTCAGTGACGCTCGTGAAAACGTTTACCCGCTTGTAGCCATTAACGACGCCGCGTCCCTGATCGGCACCTCGCTCCGGAATCTGATCACTGATGTGTCAGGTTTTCTGCCGCCTACAACGGTAGTCAAGCTGCGTGAATTCGATCAGCGTCAAGAGCAAGACAAATCGATCGAGGCTATGGGTCTGAGAAGATTTGGCAGCGGCCAGAATTTCCTCTACTCCTAGCCCCCGCCTTTACCGAGGCGTCGCAGGAATTACACCACGACTGATCGCGCGCAGGCCCGCCCAGAAAGTTATAGTGGAGTAGGCCATCATGCTTGCTGGGTCGGGCGCCAAGTGTGATCACGCCAAGGAAATAATAGGAGGAATTCCATGGGGCATCGCTACTACCTCTACGGCTCTAGCGAAATGAGCCTGCGGGAGGTGTGTGATGCCCTCTCGCTTTCCTTGGGGGTTTCATTTAAATCTCGGGAAAGTGATTTCAAGGGCGGGAGATATTATCTCGCACGAGTGCAGGGATCCGAAAAGATCGCGGTCGAATTGAACTGGGAGGATGATGAGGGCTACCTCGCTGAACCTGAGTATCCGGAATATTCTACGCTGGTGTATGTCAATGCCCCGACCGAGTGCATGCTATCGGTACTGGAAAATGCGAGCTATCTTCAACGTCTGAGCCAGGATCCACCGGCTTGATTCCCGGTTGATCGTTTCGGGGTCGCGCAGGCCGTGTCGGGGCTGAGTAGCAGATTCGGGCATGGGGTGGC
>NZ_JBSGBN010000044.1:0-67503 GCF_053601275.1 Streptomyces sp. NPDC004752
TGGCGGAACAGGAAGATTCCGAAGGCGCTGCCCACGCTCGGCAGCACCAGCGCGGTGTAGCTGTCCAGCAGGTTCACCTTGGACAGGGCGTAGAACACCGGGATCCCGGTCACCTGCGGCGGTATCGCCAGACACAGCATCACTGTCCAGAACGACAGCCTGCGGTTGCGGAACCGCAGCCGGGCCAGCGCATACCCGGCGGGCAGCGAGGTCAGCACCTGCGCCACGAACACCAGGGCGACGACCAGGGTCGTGTGCAGATACAGACCGGGCCAGTCCACGTCGTGCCATGCCTGCCGGAAGTTGTCCAGGGTGAAGCCCGACAGGCTCACCGACCCGGGCTTGAGCCGCTTGTTCGGGGTGACCGCGGCCAGTGCCATGAGCAGGAACGGGGCCAGCATGAACACCGCTCCCGCGGCGAGCCCGGCGCGCAGACTCCAGCGAACCCATATGCCGCGACGGTCACCGGCCCGGCGGCGGGCGGGCCGCAGGCCCTCGCGGGGCATCGTTGCCGCGCTCATCGGCTGCCGTCCTTGTCCCAGCGGCGCCCGCCGAGGCGCAGCTGCACCGCCACCGTGATCAGGACCAGCACCAGCAGCACGGCGTTGACCACCGAGCCGCCGCCGATGTCGAGATAGCTCACACCTCGCTGCCAGGCGAGGAACGACAGGGTGCTCGTGCTCTCCAACGGCCCCCCGTTGGTCATCACCCGGACCTGGTCGTACACGCGCAGCGAGTCACGTGTCGTGATGACCAGCGCGAATGTCGTGGCCGGTCCGATCGCGGGCCAGATCACCGACCAGAACCGCTGCCAGGCTCCGGCCCGGTCGATGCGGGCGGCGTCCTCCAGATGGGCGGGCACGTTCGACAGGCCGGCGAGAAACATCACCACGCACGATCCGATCCCTGCCCAGCTGCCGACGATCGCGACCGCGGGCAGCGCCAGCGTCGTCGACCCGAGCCAGTCGTCGTGCCCGAAGAGCCCACCCAGCGTCGAGTCGAAAACACCCACGTGCGGGTAGAAGAGCCACCGCCAGACAACCGACATCGCGGCCAGGGTGGCTGCTGTCGGTGCGAAGTAGGCGGTCCGCCACAGCCCGGCGCCGCGGCCCGCAGCCCGGATGGCGAGCGCGATCAGCAGGCCGATACCGACCTCGGCGGGCACGGTCAGCGCGGTGTAGAGGAGCGTGTTCCCGGTCGCCTGCCACAACTCCCGGCTGCCCAGCACCCGGCGCCAGTTGTCCAGGCCGGCGAAACTCGTCTCCTGGCTGAGCGGATCGAAGTTCAGCAGCGCCAGCGCACCCACGGCCAGGACGGGCAGCACGACGAACGCGACCAGGAAGGCGAAAGCCGGCCCCAGCAACACCGCGGTCACGCCGGACTCACTCGACCGGAGACGCCTTGGCACGCGGGTGCCGTAGCGGCCGAACGTCTTGCCGACGCCGAGGCGGCGGACCGCGGTGCCAGCAGCCCCCGTAACGCCGATGGCCGGTGGTTCGGGCCCTGGCCCGGCGTCGGTCGAGGTTGGTGAAGGTGCCTTCATCGCTCGGCGTTTCCGGTCGCGATCGACTCCTTGCGCTTGCGGATCTCGGCGACGATCCCGTCGTAGAAGGCGACCGCCGTGGGGTCGAAGTCGGTTGCCGGGCGCGGCTCGGGAAGGAAGTTCCCGTGGGTGTCCTGCCCTCGGACCAGCGTCGCGCTGTCCTTGAATCCGGTCGTCTGCCGTACGTGCGCGGCGATGTAGCGGATGGTGATGCCGCAACGCCGCAGGTCGGAGTGGTTCGGCAGCGAGCCGTGCACGAGCATGGTGTGATGCAGGGAGAACTCGCCGGGTTGGAGTTCGAACTCGACGGCCTTGCTCTCGTCCACGTCGACCTTGATCTCCTGTCCGCGGCTGGCCATGTTGTGTGAGGCGAAGGTGTCCTCGTGCTGCAACTGGCCTTCCTTGTGGGTGCCGGGAATGACACGCACACAGCCGTTCTGGCGGGTGCTGGGGGTCAGCGCCACCCAGGCGGTCACCACACTCGGCTCGGACAGGCCCCAGTACGTCGCATCCTGGTGCCAGGCGAGATAGCCGGGGTCGTGCGGCTTCTTGTCGAAGTGTCCGGTCGCCCAGGCGAGGATGTCGGGGCCGAGCACGTCCTCGACCGCGTCGAGGATCCGCGGATGCCGCATGAGGTCGTTCAGCCAGGTCATGAGCAGGTGGGGCTTGATCTTGGCGGACGACCACAGGTCCGGTCGGCTCGCCTCAAGCCGGTCCATCCGGTCGAGATGGTCGGCGGCTTCGTCCGGGCCGAATGCGCGCACCGGGCACACATAGCCGTTGTCCTCGTAGCAGCGGACCTGCTCGTCCGTGAGGAGCTTGGGCATCGTCTGTCCCTTCTGATTCAGTGCTGGTAGACGTGGCGGATCGTGTCCGGCCCGTGTTGGAGCCGACGGGGTGGGTGGTGTTCCGACGCCGAGGACGCGCGTCGTGAGAACCGAGCCTGACTGCCCCTCGGGCGGCCGCAGTCACACCTGCGGCGGCTCCGGGCCGAACAGCATCGCGTTCACGGATCTGACGTTACAAACTGTTCCGCGGCTCCACCAGCTAACAAAGATGAACTATCAGATTAATAAGTTGCTACTACAGGTTCCGGGTGGCCATCTCGCTGGGGGAGGTGGGTGCCCCCTGCGATGCCGCCCGACGGCTGACCCTGCCTGGCCATCCGGTGTCACCCCGGATGGATTCATGGGACGTACCGAGCACGTTCCCCAACTTGTAACTACAGATCACCATTCTGAAGTGACAAGCCTGGGGCGGAGGAGTAGTCGATGGAGAGCGGCAACGCCGTACTGGACCTCAGCCACAACAGTCCCCCACCGGTCCCGGCGGTCCTCGATGAGGAGTACCGGCGTGCCGTAGCGGCGACGCTCGATCGTGTGCCGCCGGGCCGCCTCGTCGGCGTGCACGGTTACAACGGTGCGGAGCAGGACCGGGCGGCGGCCGCCGCCTTGCTGGCGCGTCGCCTGGGGGCGCGGCCGGACGAGGGCCGGATTGTGGTCACCAACGGAGTCAGCAGTGGGCTGGCCATGATCTGCCAGGGCATCGTCGGACGCGGCGGGCTGCTCGCCGTGGAACAGCTGACCTACCCCGGTATCCGCCTGCTGGCCAGGCAACTCGGCTGCCGGGTCGTGGGACTGCCCATGGACGCCGACGGGATGCTGCCCGACCCACTGGCGGCTCTGTGCGCGTCCGACCGGCCGGACGCGGTGTTCATCGTGCCGACACACCACAACCCCACCACCGGCACCATGCCGTCGGAGCGGCGCCAGGCGATCGCGGACATCGCCCGCCGACACCGGGTGACCCTCATCGAGGACGACATCTACAGCCTGCTCTCGCCCGAAGCACCACCACCGCTGGCCACCCTGGCACCGGAGCTCACCTGGTATGTGATGGGGCTGTCGAAGAGCGTGGGCCCGGGCATGCGGCTCGGCTACCTGGTGGCCCCCTCCGCCGGCGAGGCGGCGCGGCACTTCTGGCCCGGCGTCCGGATGACCCAGTGGATGGCCGCACCGATGATCGCCGGGCTCGCGTCCACGATGATCCACAACGGGGGACTCGACCGGCTCCTCGCGCAGGTGCGTGCGGAGAGCGAAGAGCGGCGCGCGCTCGCGCTGCGGACCCTCGACGGGTTCGACGTCGCCTCGGCCGAGGCATGCCTGCACACCTGGCTCACCTTGCCGGGCGATATGCCCGGCGCCGCGGTGTCCAGCGCGACCCGCGCCGCGGGCGTCGTCGTCGCAGACGCGGGCCTGTACACCGTCGACGAGCAGACCGCGCCCGCCGCCATCCGTATCGGCCTGGGCAACCCGCGCACGCAAAGTCAGCTGACCGAGGCGTTGACCACCGTGGTGAACGTGCTCGAAACCGTTTCCCGGCAAGGAGTTCGACGTGGCTGAACAAGACCGCACCCCCGTGGCGTCCCCCGGTCTCATCGATCCCGCCATGGCCGCCGCGATGGCCAGAGCAGCCGAACTCGTGGCCGCCGACGGTGGACCCACCGCTACGGTCGCCGACAACCGAGCGCAATACGTCCGGGTGTCCCGGTACTGGAACGAAGACGCGGCGCCCGTCGCGAGCGTACGGACGGTCCAGGTCGAAACCCCGGCGGGGCCACGACCGGCCCGGCTGTACCGGCCGGTGGCCGACCCCGTACCCGTCGTCGTGTTCCTGCACGGCGGCGGCTGGGTACGCGGAAACCCCGACACATGCGACTCGCACTGTCGCCTGCTCGCCTCGGCCAGTGGCCTCGCCGTACTGTCCCTCGACTACCGGCTCGCGCCGGAACATCCCTTCCCCGCGGCACTCGACGACGTCGTCGCCACCCTCGACGCTCTCCGCGATCCCGGTGTCACCGACGACTACGGCGTCAGCCACGGACGGGTGTTCCTGTCCGGCGGGTCGGCAGGTGCGAACCTCGCCCTGGCCGCGACGCTCAGAGAACGCGACCAGGCACGCCCGCTGCCCGAGGGACTGGCCCTGTTCTACGGCGTCTACGACTGCGATCTCGACACGCCGAGCTACCGGCAGTTCGGCGACGGCACATTCGGACTGTCCCGGGAGCGCATGGCAGGCTACCTGCGCGCCTATGTCCCGGACGGCACCAGCGCCGACGAGCCGTACCTGTGGCCGTTGCGCTCCGATGTGCAGGGACTCCCACCGGCCTGGTTCGGCATAGCGGAACTGGATGTCCTGCGTGACGAGCAACTGCGCATGGCCGAGCGGATGTCAACGGCGGGCGTCCACGTCGACGTCCGCCGCTACGCGGGTCTGATTCACGGTTTCGGCAGCCGGACCCGCACGGTTCACCGGGCCGCGGCAGCCGTGACCGACGCGGCGCGCTTCCTCAAGGCACTGGCGGCACGCGGCTGAACGCCATGAGCCGACCGACGGAACTCAAGTGAAGGACCCGGGGGACAGCCCGAGCGGGTGCTACGCCGGGTTGAGCTTGGTGTAGAGCCGCTTGAGGTGTCGGACCGCGTTCGCCTTGATCTCGGTGCGTCCATGGAGGAATCGGGCGTTGTCGATGATGAGCAGGTCGCCGGTGTCGAGGCGGGCGCGGGTCTGCCTGGCGGGCTCGCGGACGGTGGCGGTGAACCGGTGCAGCGCGCTGAGGTGTGCGGGGCTGGGGGTCTCGGGTGCCAGGTCCGAGGCGATTCCGGCGTCGAGGGCTTCGTCGCGGTAGCGCGCGGTGAGGCGGCCGTCGGCGCGGCGGGCGAACACGCTGGTGAGCGTGGGAACGCGGCCGGTGTCGGTGGGCACGTTCAGGCTGGGATAGCGGGGTTCCTGCAGCAGTTCGACGTCGGTGTCGTCGAGGGCCGCCGCGACGTCGTCGACGTGGGTGAGGGTGGATTCCCCGCCGCTGTCGGGGGTGCCGTTGTGCACGAACGCCAGGACCAGGATCTCGGGCGGGGCCGACACCGACGAGTTGTCGGTGTGCGGGGTCAGTGCGACGCGCCGGTCGCCGAGGCGGGTCTGCTCGCCCTCGTCGGGGTTCGGCTTGAGGTCGTCGATCAACGGGCGGTCCGGGCGCGAGGGAACGACCGGGCCGATGACGGAGGCGATCGCGACCACCATCGCGGTGGACTCCGCGGGCAGTCCCCTGAGCACGACGGCCTGGTCGTCTTCACGGACCGCGGACACGGCCTGCTCCAGCACGGTGGCCAAACCCTCAACGCGGTCGGCGAGTTGGGTCCGTGCGGCTTGCTGGCGGGCGGGATCGGGGTAGTCCGCCGGGGTGAAGGACTGCTCCAGCCACGACACCTGCTCGCGCAGCTGCGGGGGCAGGGAGAGGACGGTGAGGCGGTCGGTCGCGCCCGACGGGGTGTGCAGGGGAAGTGCGGTGGACATGGGGTCTCCTTGGGGTGGGTTCACTCAGGGCGGTTGAGTGCTCGGGCGAGTCGCTGGCGGTCTTCGGCGAGCTTCTGGGTCGCGGTGGCGAGCACGGTGTCCTCCACTTCCCGGGGGACGACCACGATGCCGTCGGCGTCGGCCAGCACCAGGTCACCGGAGCGCACGGTCACACCACCGCAGCAGACGGTGCCGCCGACCTCGCCGTCCCAGCCCTTGTTCGGGCCGGCGGCGCTCAGCCCCCGGGCGAACACGGGGAAGCCGAGCTCCCGGATGGCTTCGATGTCGCGGGTCGCGCCGTCGAGGACGACGCCGGCCAGATCGCGGGTGAGGGACTTGGCGGTCGTGATCGAGCCCCAGACCGCCCGGCTCGGATAACCGCCTGCGTCGATCACCAGCACGCTTCCTGCCGGAGCGGTTTCGATCGCCCGGTGCACGGTGGAGTTTTCGGCGGCCATGGTGCGTGCGGTCCAGGCGCGGCCGAGCAGGCGGGTCCCGGCAAGCGGCCGCAGTGCGGGGTCCATGACCTGGAAACGGTTCAGCGAGTCGGAGACCAGCCCGGCGCTCAGTTCGCGCCAGGGTTCGAGTTCGGTCATGGCTGTCCCTCGATTCGGTTGCCTTCGGGGTCGAACCGGTGGATCCGGTCCGCGGGGGCGTGTGCGGTGATCTGTTCGGGTACGGGGTCGGATGCGCGAAGGCGTATCCGCACGGTTTCTTGGCCGCATCGGAAGTGCACGATGCGTTCGGTGCCGGTCAGGTCGGCGTCGACGACCGGGCCGCGGAGGGTGAGTGCGCCGGGGGCTTCGCCGGGGAGGAGGTCCTCGGGGCGGATACCGATGGTGCCGGGCGGCAGTCCCAGCGGCTGTGCGTCGAGGAGGTTCATCGCGCCGAGGAATCCGGCCACGAACGTGGTCGCCGGCGCCCCGTAGACGTTCTCCGGGTCGCCGGAGTGCTCGATCCGGCCGTCGCGCAGCACGACGAGCTGGTCGGCGAGTCCGAGGGCCTCGGTCTGGTCATGTGTGACGTAGACCATCGTCGTGCCCAGTTTGCGTTGCAGGGTACGGATCTCGCTGCGCATGGTCACCCGCAGCTCGGCGTCCAGACTGGACAGCGGCTCGTCCATGAGCAGTACGGCGGGCTCGCGGACCAACGCCCGGCCGATTCCGACCCGTTGCCGTTGCCCGCCGGACAGCTGTGCCGGTTTACGGTCCAGCAGGTGGTCGATCCGCAGCAGCTCGGCGATGCGGGTCACCCGGTCCCGGCGCTCCTGTTGGGGCACACGTGCCATGCGGAGCGGGTACTCGATGTTGTCGTGGGCGGTCTTGTTGGGGTAGAGCCCGTAGTTCTGGAAGACCATCGCCACTCCGCGCCGGCGCGGGTCGGTCTCGGTCACATCGCGGTCACCGATGCGGATGCTGCCGGATGTCGGGGTTTCCAGGCCCGCGATGCAGCGCAGCAGCGTCGTCTTGCCACAGCCGGACGGTCCCAGCAGCACGGTGATTGCACCAGGCGGGCAGTGCAGGTCGACCTCGCGCAAGGCGGGGGTGCCGCCCGCGAAGGTCTTGGCGACGCCGACGCAGTGCACGTCGGCGGCGCCATCGACCGGGGCGGTGTCGGGCGGGGGAGCGGTTTTGGTGTCGGTGGCATTCATGGGAGCAGTCCCTCCGCCCGGTTGGTCGCGTCGGCAAGGGCCTTGGTGACGGTCATGCTCCCGCGGCGTGCGGCGAGGAAGTTGTCACTGACGAGCGTCATGATCTCCGTGGCGTGAATGCCGGGGAACTGGTACCAGGGCACCACGGCGGGGACTTCGGACAGCGCCACCGCCATGCCGGCGTTTTCGCGGTAGAACGGCGCCAGATACGACTCGCCCTTGGCGGCGACCCGGTTCGGGGTGAGGTAGCCGCTGGCCTTGGTCAGGTTGGTCGCGCTGCGCGGGCTGGTGAGTTCGGTGATCACCGCCCAGGCCGCGGCCTGCTTGTCGGCATCCTTGCTGAGTACGACGAGCCCGCCTCCGGCGGCCGGTGCCTTGCGGGTGCCGCCGTCCGGGAGCGGGAAGGGCGCGGTGCGGATCTGGAAGCTGTGCTTCGCCGACGTCAGTGCCACGATCCCGGAGTTGGCCTGGACGAACATGGCGAGGTCGCCGCGGAGGAACGCGTCCATTTCCGTCTTGCGGTCCAGCGGCTGGCCGAGACCGGACTTCGTGATGTCCGCCCAGTACTGGACGATCGAGCTCACCTTGGGGTCGGTGAGGGTCAGCCGGGTCTCGTCGGCGTTCATCAGTGCGCCGCCGTTGGACAGGATCAGGTTCTGGTAGCCCCACAGCCCGGAGCCGTCGGCGGAGAGGTTGACCCCGTAGCGGGCGGCCTTGGCGGAGACGATCCGCTGGGCGGCGGTCCGCAGTTCCGACAGGGTGGCCGGCGGGCGGTCGGGATCGAGCCCGGCCTTGCGGAAGATGTCGGCGTTGTAGTACAGCAGCAGGACCGACACGCCGTAGGGCAGCGCCCAGGTCTTGCCGTCCCGTTTGCCGAGTTCCAGGAAGGACGGGTAGAAGTCGGCTGCGGTGAACCCCTTGGCCGGAGTCAGGTAGGGGTCGAGGGGCATCGCGAGGTGCGCGTCGGCGTAGGTGCGCACCGAGTTCAGCCCGATCAGCGCCAGATCCGGCGGGTTGCCGGCGGTCAGCCCCGCCTGGATGCGCTGGTCGACCGCCTCATAGCTGCCCTGGCCGACGTTGTTGAGCTTGACCGTGATCCCGGTGCGGCGGGTGAAGTCCGCGCCGAGTGTCTTGGGCAGCGCCGTCGTGTAGGCGGGCAGGTTCATGAAGGCCAGTTCGACGTCGATCGGGTGGGACGGGTTCGGTGACCGGCCAATGGATCCAGCGGTCGTTGTGCGTGCGCTGCAGGCGGTGGCGAGCAGGCCCATGCCCGCGGCCAGCGCGGCGCGGCGGGAGACGGTGGCAGGCATCTCAAGGCTCCTTGGTGGGTCAGTCGTTGTTCACGGCGAGGGCGATGCCACGCACGAACTGCCGTTGTGTGACGAGGAAGGCGAGGAGGAGGGGCAGTACGGCCAGGGTCGCGGCGGCCATCTGTACCCCGTAGTCGGTGAAAGTCTCGGTGGTTGCGTAGGTGGCGACGGCGTAGGGCACGGTGGCCGCGCGGTCGGTCTGCAGCATGACGGAGGGCCAGAACAGGTCGTTCCAGTGCGAGACGACGCTGAACACGCCGAGCGTGACCAGGGCGGGGCGCATGTTCGGCAGCGCGGTCCGCCAGATGAGCGCGACGGGGCCGACCCCGTCCAGGCGGGCCGCGTCGAAGAGGCTCTGCGGGAGGGTGAGGGCGAACTGGCGGAAGAGGAAGACGGCGAACGCCGATCCGGTGAACGGCACGACCAGGGCCGCCAGACTGTCCGTCCAGCCGAGCCGGGCCAGCAGCACATAGTTGGGCAGGGCGATCACCTGGGCCGGCACCACCAGGCACGCCATCACCAGCACCGTCGCCACCTTCTTCCCGACGAACTCGCGCCGGGCCAGAGCAAACCCGGCAGGCAGCCCCAGCACCACCTGCCCGACGAAGATCAGGGCCGTCATCACAGCGGTGTTGGCATACAGCCGCAGCCACGGCTGCTGCGCCCACACCTTGGTGAAGTTCGCCACCGTGAGCCCGGAGAACCCCAGGTGGACCGTCGTGCCGGTGCTGCTGAACGCGGTCAGCAGCATGACGGCGAACGGCAGCAGCATCACCACGGAGCCGACGGCGAGCAACAGGTGACGGACGAGCTGGCCGATCAGCCGACGCGAGCGCATCGTCATCGGGTGCCCGCCGTTTCCCAGCGACGCCCGACACGCAACTGCAGCAACGCGGTGCCCAGCAGAATGACCAGCAGGACGAGGTTGACCACCGAGCTGCCTCCGATGTCGAGGAACTTGATGCCGCGCTGCCACAGCAGCACCGACAACGTCTGCGAACTGTTCAGCGGCCCGCCGTCGGTCATCACCCGCACCTGGTCGAACACCCGCAGCGCGTCACGGACGGTCAGCACCAGGGTGAACACGGTGGCGGGGCCGAGCGCAGGCCAGGTCACCGTCCAGAACCGGTGCCACGCGCTTGCGCCGTCGAGGGTCGCGACCTCGTGCAGGTGGGCGGGAACCGCTGAGAGGCCGGCGAGGAAGAGGATGACCGCGGTGCCCAATCCCGCCCAGCTGCCCACGATGGCCACCGCGGGCAGGGCGAGTGTCGTCGAGTCCAGCCAGTCCCGCACTCCGAACCAGTCGCCCACGGTGGCGTCGATGAGCCCGCTGTCGGGGTAGAACAGGAATCGCCACACCACTGACATCGCGGTGAGGGTCGCGGCGACCGGCAGGAAGTACACACTGCGCCAGAACCCGGCGCCGCGGGTCAGGCCGTGGATGAGCAGGGCGATCACAAGCCCGCTGCCTATCGTGACGGGGACCGTGATCGCGGTGTAGACGATCGTGTTCACGGTCGCCTGCCACAACTCGTGGCTGGGCAGCACCCGCTGGAAGTTGCGCAGGCCGACGAACTGGAATGTCTGAGTGAACGGGCTGTAGTCGAACACGGCCAGCACGAGCACCAGCAGCACCGGCACCAGCACGAACACACCCATGAGAAGCATTGCCGGGCCGGTCAGTATCCAGCCCAGGGCGTGCTCACGCCGTGCCTGCTTCGGTCTTTTCATGCCGGGGACGCTAAGGAGGCCGAATGTCCCGGCGGCGTCCGCCCGGTTAACGAAGCAAGAATGCTCCCTAATCTCAGGCAATCCCGAGGAACTATCCTCCCGTTACGGGTTGGTGGGAGGTATGGTCCCTGACGTGACAGCGAAGAAGAGCGAGAAGACGAACAGCCCTCCCCGTCTGCGGACGGGCAAGGTCGCGGCCCGGATTCAGGCCGGGCGGACGGGGCTGGTGCCCAGTGCGCTGAAGGTGGTGGAGGCGATCGTGCAGGACCCGTCGCGGGCGCTGACCTCGTCGGTGTCCGAGGTGGCGGACTGGGCGGGGACCGCGGAGTCGACCGTGATCCGGGCCTGTCAGAGGCTGGGGTTCAAGGGGTTCCATGATCTGAAGCTGGCCCTGGCCAGTGATCTCGCCATGCAGGAACGGGACCGTGACGACCTTGAGCGTGCCGAGGACATCGGTCCGCGGACTCCGCGGCGGGAGATTCCGCGTCAGGTGCTGCACAACAGTGCGGTGATCATGCAGGAGGTCGCCCGCTCGCTGGATCTGGACGCGTATGAGGGAGCACTTGCGGTGCTGACCGAGGCGCGGCGGATTCTGGTGGTGGGCAACGGTACGTCGTCCGCGCCCGCGCAGGACTTCGCCTACCGGCTGACGACGCTGGGGCTGGTGGTGCAGGCGCCCCTGGACACGTTTGCCCAGCATCTGATCGCGCGGGCGCTGGAGGGCCGGGACGCGGTGCTCGCGATCAGTCACACCGGTGCGACCAAGGAGACGCTGACCGCGGTGGAGGCGGCGCACAGCCGCGGGGCCCGGGTGGTGGCGGTGACCAGCCATCTCCGCTCGCCCCTGGCCTCGCGCTCGCATCATCTCCTGGTCGCGGGCGGCCCGGATCTGGGTTTCCGCCTGGAGGCGATGACGACGCGGCTCGCGCGTCTGGCCGTGCTGGACACGTTGTTCGTCGGGGTCGCGCTGAGCAGCCCGAAGCGTTCCCGTGAGTTTCTCGATGCCATGGCCGATGTGACGGCCGAGCACACTCTGTGAGGTTTCTGTGTCTGACACCAGCCCTGCGATGAGCGCGGGAAGCCCCCCGGAAGTGGCCCGTGCCTTTCTGCGTGCAGGGAGCCGTCCCCTGGCGGTCGGGCCGCGCGGAGCCGTCTCGTGCGCCCATCAGTATGCCGCGTCGGCGGGCCTGGACATGCTGCGGGCGGGCGGCAACGCCGTTGACGCCGCGGTCGCCATGGCCGCCACACTCAGTGTCGTCGAACCCCAGTCCACCGGCGCGGGCGGCGTCGGGTTCATGACCATCGCCGTACCGGGCCGCCCCGAACCGCTCGTCCTGGACTTCATGGGGGTCGCACCCCAGGCCGCGACACCCGCGGCCTTCAGCGGTCCGGCGGCCAGGGACATCGGGGTGCGCGCGGCACTGGTCCCCGGTGCGGTGGCCGGCTGGGCGGCGGCCCTGGAGCGCTTCGGCCGCCTTGGGCTGGCCGACGTCCTCGCACCCGCCATCGACCACGCCCAGGCCGGTGTGCCCGTCTCCGATGTCCAGCACCAGATGCTCAGCGACATGTGGCGGAACCTGCTGCCCTACCCGACCACCGCGAAGATCTTCCTGCCGGACGGGCGCGTGCCGCGCCGCGGTGAGCTGATCCGGCAGCCGGACCAGGCCCGCACCCTCTCCCTGATCGCCGAGGGCGGAGCGGAGGTGTTCTACCGCGGGCCGGTCGCGGACGAGATCGTCCGTTTCTCACAGGAGAACGGCGGCCTGCTCACCCACGACGACCTTTCCCGTTATGAAGCGGTGTGGAAGGAACCGGTGTCGGTCGCCTACCGCGGGCGGCGGGTGTTCTGCCCGCCGCCGCCGTGCGAGGGCTTCGGCTACCTGCTGGCCCTGGCCATGCTGGAACATCACGACCTCAGTGCGCTGGAACAGGACAACCCCGCCCGCGTCCACCTGCTGAGCGAGGTGTTCAAACTGGCCGTCGCCGACCGCATCGCCTACGGGTCACGGCCGGACACTCCATGGCACCGGCTGCTCTCACCCGAGTACGCGGCCGAACGTGCCGCGCTGGTGGATCCGGTCCGCGCGGCCACGGTCGAAGGCGAGCGGCTCAACCCCGCCGCAACCGCCCAGTCGGTGCAACCGGGCAGCCTCGCCGACAGCGCACGGGAGTGCACCACCCACCTCGCCGCGATCGACGAGGAGGGATACGCCGTCTCGTGCACCTACTCCCTGGGCGGCGGACCCGTCCGCGGCTTCGGTTCCGGTGTCGTGTTCGGCACCACCGGCCTGCCGTTCAACAACATGGCGCACTGGTTCGACCTCGATCCCGCCAGCCCCAACGTGATCGCACCGGGCAAACGTATGGGCTCACCGGCCTCCCCGGGCATGGTGTTCGAAGGCGGGCGCCCGCTGCTGGCACTGGGCACCCCGGGATCCTGGGGAATCCTGCAGACCACACCGCAGATGCTGGCGGGCGTACTCGACGACGGCCACGACATCCAGGCCGCGATCGAACAGCCCCGCTTCCGGGTCTACGGCGGACGCACCCTGGCCGTCGAAGACCGCTTCCCGGTCGGCACACTGCGCCAGCTGGCACGGTGGGGGCACGACGTCGACATCATCGGCCCGTGGAGCCGGGCGGTCGGCGGCGCCCACGGTGTGGGCCGCGACCAGGACACCGGTACCTTCTCCGGTGGCGCGGACCCCCGGCGGGACGGGGTGGCCCTTGCCTGGTGAGCCGACCACCGTGACCTGGCCAGTCCCGGGTGTGCGGCTGCACGCCGGGCTGGAGCGGCTGGCATCCGTCGGCGGCCGTGAGGTGCTGTCCTACTTCCAGCCCGGCGCCGCGGACCGACCGCTGATCGTGTTCCTGCCGGGAGGCGGCCACCTCGCCCGTGTCTGCTACGGCCATCCCGGCGCCGACCCGACCGAGTTCCTCGCCCACGCACTGGCAGCACAGGGATTCCCCCTGCTGGCACTGTCCTACCCCAGCACCAACAACGTGTTCCCGCACGCGCACCCGGACCTCACCATCGGCGAATGGGCGGCGGCAGCGGCCGCGGTCACCGCACAGGTGACGGCGGACGAGCGACTGGGCGGCCAGGTGGTGGTGTGTGCCTGGAGCATGGGCGGACGGACCGCGCACCCCTTCACCACGGCCGCCCGGCAACTCGGCCTGCACGTCGACTGCTTCATCGCACTCGCCGCGTCAGCGCCCATGCTGGCCCGCGGACCCTTCCCCGACGGCACCGCCCCGCTCAATGCCGACGGCCTGTGGGACTACAGCGGTTACGGTCTGTCCCGCGAGGCCATGTATCGCACCTGGTACCGCCAGGTCACCGACCCTGACGAAGGCGGCGGGCCGATCATGACCGAACAGGAATACCACCGCTACTACTGCGGCCTGCACTCGGTCGGTCTGCGGGGCGAGTTGCAGATCTTCGACGGCACCTCAAGCGTGACCAGCCTCGACAACTACGAAACGGCCAGCGGCCACGGGCGATGGGAAGAGTTCCCGCTGTGCGCGGCCATCGCGCCGACCAGCCGCCATGATGCGATCTCCTCGCTCACCAACCACCTGCGCTGGCCCCTGGTGACCATGGAGAAACTCGCCCGGACCCTCCCGGCCTCGGCGGCCGACCGCTGGCCGGAGATCCTGCGACTCGCCCACCGGGCACCCGAGATCCTCACCCGTACCGTCCCCGGGAACCACTTCTTCTTCCTCGGCCGCCGCGGCGCACACGCGACCGCCGAAGCCATCGTCGAGCTCATCACCGCGACCGGCGATCTCTGGCACCGCGCGACCGGCCGGAGCGCCGCACGGAGCATGCCGGAAACATGGGGGGATTCCGTGACGTGACACTCTGACCGAGGGACGTGCTGACCGAGGGACGTGCGGCCGGTTTCGCGGTGCTTGCTCGACAGTACGAGCGGGGTGGGGTTGTCGCGGTCTACTCTTCCCACTGGTCCAGAAGGGTGTCGGTCAGCGCGGTGCCGGGCGCCGTGGCGTCGTGATGGGTGGACTGCTCCGCCCAGATGATTTTGCCTTGTGGGGTGTGTCGGGTTCCCCAGCGCTGGGCGAACTGGGCGATCAGGAAGAGGCCGCGGCCGCCCTCGTCGGTGGTGGTGGCCCGGCGCAGATGCGGGGAGGTGCTGGAGCCGTCGGCGACCTCGCAGATGAGGTTGCGGTCGTGCAGCAGGCGCAGCCGGATGGGCTGGGTGCCGTACCGGATGGCGTTGGTGACCAGCTCGCTGGTGATCAGCTCAGCGGTGAAGGCAAGGTGCTCCAGGCCCCAGGTGTCCAGCTGGTGGGTGACTTCGGAGCGGATGCGGGAGACCACGGCCGGGTCGGACGGAATGTCCCATTGGCGGACCTGGGCGGGGTTCAGGATACGTGTGCCGGCGACGAGCAGGGCGACATCGTCCTCGGGGTGCTCGGGCAGCAGGGCGTCGACGACCGCCTGGCAGGTCTGTTCCGGGGTCGCGTAGGGGTGGGTGAGGACTTCCTGGAGGATTCCCAGACCTGTGTCGAGGTCGCGGTGGCGGTTCTCGATCAGTCCGTCGGTGAACAGGGCCAGCCGGCTGCCCTCCGGCAGGTGCAGTGTGCCGGTTTCGACCGGGAGACGACCACCGAGGCCGAGAGGCGGTGAGAGCGGGGTGTCGGGGAACGAGACGGCGCCGTCGGGATGGATCAGGGCGGGGCCCAGGTGGCCGGCGCGGGCGATGGTGCACATTCCGCTGACCGCGTCATAGGTCGCGTACAGGCAGGTGGCCCCCGTGACCTCCTGACCGGCATCCTCTCCGCCTTCGTCGGCGTCGATGTGCGCCACCAGCTCATCCAGGCTGCCCAGCAGTTCGTCGGCCGGCAGGTCCAGGGCAGAGAGGTTGTGTACGGCGGTGCGTAGCCGTCCCATGGTTGCCGCGGCATGCAGACCATGGCCGACCACGTCACCCACCACCAGTGCGACGCGCGCCCCGGGAAGCGGGATGATGTCGAACCAGTCCCCGCCGACCCCGGCTTCCGCGGGCAGATAGCGCCAGGCTACTTCCAGGGCGTTCTGCTCCGGCAGCCCCCGCGGCAGCAGACTGCGCTGGAGTGTCACGGCCATCCCATGCTCGCGCGTGTACCGCCGCGCATTGTCGATACAGACGGCCGCCCTCGTCGCCAGTTCCTCCGCGAACGACAGATCGTCCTCTTCGAACGCCGGGACACCAGGTGCACGCCAGAAGCCCACCATGCCCAGTACCACACCCCTGGCCTGCAACGGCACGGTGATCAGGGAGTGCAATCCGTACTCCAGGATCCTTTGGGCCTGGTCGGGATCCTGCTCCTGCCATCCCGTGGCCCGTCGCAGGTCCGGCTCAAGCTGCGCCCGTCCCATCTCCAGCGCCCGCGCCTGCGGTGTCGCCGGAACGAAGGTGATCAGCTCGCCGACCGGATACAAGGGAGCCTCGTCCAGATGGCCGCTGACCGCTGTGCGCCGCATCTGCCGCCCCGGCTCCCGCGCCGGTTCCTCCCCCTGCACGACGGCATCCAGGAGGTCCACGACCACGACGTCGGCGAATCGCCCCACCGCCATCTCGGTCAGTTCCTCCGCCGTGCGCACCACATCCAGCGTGGTCCCGATCTTCACCCCGGCGTCGTACAGCAGCTTCAGCCGCTCCCGTGCTTGTTCCGCCCGCCCCGACACCGCCGCAAGCTCCGTGGTGTCCCGCAACGTCACCACACTGCCCGCCGGCCCTCCGTAGGGGACAGTGGGCCGCTTGTTCACCGCAACGAACCGATCGCCGGCCAGATGCACCTGATCCGTGACCGGCTCTCCCGACGCAAGCAGCCCCGCCGTCCTGGGGTCCAACCCCACGTCGCCCACAGCCCGCCCCTCCGCGTCCATCGGCAGATCGAGCAGTCGCTGTGCTTCATCGTTGACCAGCAGCAGCCGCCCATCGGCTCCGATGATCAGCACACCCTCCCTGACCGCGTGCAGCACCGCATCATGGTGCTCATACATCCGTGCCATCTCAACCGGCCGCAGCCCATGTGTCTGCCTCCGCAGCCGTCGGGAGATCAGCACTGTGCCGGCAGTGGACGCGGCGAGAACGCCCGCACCACTGCCGAGGATGATCGGCAGCTGCTGCCGGACCAAGCCGGTCACCTCTTCGACCTTCAACCCCGAGAGCACCACCCCGGCGACCGAACCATCAGCCCGGAACACGGGAACTCGCGCCTCGATGTACTCCTTTCCCCCGGGCAGGCTGGACGGCTGGCCTCGCGGAAGAGTTGCCTGCTCAACGACGGTGTGACCCGCCAGCGAGGGGCCGATGGGAACATTCGTCGGTGTCCCGAGAACCTTCCGGTTGGGATGGGCAAGGCGGATTCCCTGCCTGTTCACGACGACGATCCAGTCGACACCCGCCCGCTTCCAGGCGGCCTCGATACGTGGCTGCAATATCGCCGTGGGATCCCGACTGTCCAGCGCCGCCACCATGCCCGGTGAGTTCGCAAACGCCTGCGCCGCGGCCAGTGACTGCTGCCGAGCCTCCCGCACCGCGGCCTGCTGCGCGTACAGCACCAGGGCCGTCACCGCGGCCGCGACCAGCAGCACCACCATGAGGAACTGCGGGACGAACACTTGCCCCGCTGCGCTGCCCAGATAGAGCAGGGAGCGCGGTCTCGCCCCCGCACGGGTGTCGCGGCCCGATTCCCGTGGATGTTTCGAGCCGGGATCTGGGGGGTGCGGGGATCCGGCGTGATCGCTCTGACGCACCCGGCGGAACGGACGGCGATCTCGACGGATAAATCCATTCATGGACTATTCGTACACTGATGTTCATTCTGGTGTGAACCGGACCGTGGACCTGGGCCTTCCCGGGCATATGCCCCAACGTGCTGCCAGGCTTCCCGCGGACACCCGGCTTCCTGACCGCCCTCATGGAACGGGCTTCCTGACCGCCCTCATGGAACGGTTGGGGTGTTCGCGGGTAGTTCGGTCCAGATCGTTTTTCCGGTCGTGGTGTGGCGGGTGCCCCAGCGCTGGGTCAGCTGGGCGACCAGGAGGAGACCGCGTCCGCCTTCGTCGTAGGCGCGCGCCCGGCGCATATGAGGTGAGGTGCTGCTGGTGTCGGAGACCTCGCAGATGAGATTGACGTCGTGGATCAGACGCAGCTGGATGGGTGGTTGGCCGTAGCGGATGGCGTTGGTGACGAGTTCGCTGACCACCAGTTCAGCGATGAAGGATGTCTCGTCCAGTCCCCACGAGGCGAGTTGGTCGGTGGTCAGTTGGCGTGCGTGGGCGACTATGGCCGGATCGGAGGGAAGCTGCCAGGTGGCGACGTGTGAGGCCGCGAGGGTCTGGGGGCGGGCGAGGAGCAGGGCGACGTCATCGGCGGGGTTGGTGGGCAGCAGCGATTGCAGCACCTTGTCGCAGGTGTCTTCGAGGGACGGTGGGGCGTCGCTCAGGGCGCGGCGCAGGCGCGTCAGTCCGATGTCCACGTCGCGGTCGGCGGTCTCGATGAGGCCGTCGGTGAACAGGGCGATCAGGCTGCCTTCGGGCAGTTCGAGCTCGGCGGACTCGAAGGGCAGGCCGCCCAGGCCCAGCGGCGGGCCGGCGGGCAGGTCGGGGAAGTCGACTGTGCCGCCCGGGTGGACGATGGCGGGGGCGGGGTGCCCGGCGCGGGCCAGGGTGCAGCGGCGGGAGATCGGATCGTAGACCGCGTACAGGCACGTGGCGCCGACGATCTCGGCTTCCGGCTCGACGGCCTCCTTGGCGGACGGATCCGCCTCGCGATCGAGGCGCAGGACGAGGTCGTCAAGCTGTGTGAGCAGCTCGTCGGGCGGGATGTCGATGTCGGCGAGCGTGAGGACGGCCGTACGGAGGCGTCCCATGGTGGCTGAGGCTTGGATGCCGTGGCCGACGACATCGCCCACGACGAGTGCGACCCGGGCCCCGGACAGGGGGATGACGTCGAACCAGTCGCCTCCGATGCCTGTGGTGGAGTCGGCCGGCAGATAGCGGGAGGCCACCTCCACCGCGGTCTGTCGTGGCGCCTGCCGGGGGAGCATGCTGCGTTGCAGTGCCACCGCTGTGTTGCGCTCACGGGTGTAGCGGCGGGCATTGTCGATGGCCAGGGATGCTCTGGCCGTGATCTCCTCGGCGAGCAGGAGATCGTTCCCGTCGAAGGCGTCCGGCGTCCGGTGCCGCAGGAACTGGGCGAGGCCGAGGGTGGTGCCGCGGGCGAGCAGTGGCACCACGATCAGCGAGTGGACGCCATGTTCGCGCGCGGCGGCGGAGCGCACGGCATCGTGCGCCAGCCACCGTTGGATGACCGGGTCCTCGGCCCAGTACTGCGCCGGCTTTCCGGTGGCCAGGGCACGGCCCATGGGGGAGCCGTCGGGGTAGCGGTCCATATGCCCGGGCTCGACCACCGACTCCGGGCATCCCGGCAAGGTGGACTGCTGTGCGGCTCGACGGAGGACGATGGGTTCGGCGGTCGGTCTCACCGGTGGCTCGGCGCCGAGGCAGACGGACTCGAACAGGTCGACGCCGACGAAGTCGGCGAAGCGCTCGGTGGCAACGTCCGCGAGCTCCTGAGCGGTGCGCGTCACGTCGAGTGTGCTGCCGATGCGGGCGCTGGCCGCGTTCACGATGGACAGCCGCTGCCTGGCGCGGTACTGGCCGGTGATGTCGACGGCCGCGGTCGACATGCCCCGCACGCGGGTCGCCGCTGGAGCGGGACGGTTCGTCAGCCGGGCGAGAGCCATCGGCAGCCCGGTCAGCGAGGTGATCACTGCGTCGGGCTCGTCGAGTTGGCTGCGGGTCGGCGCCGGCGGGGCCTCGCCGCGCAGCATCCACACGGTGCGCATGCCGAGCCGTGCTGCGGGCCGGATGTCGGCGTCGAGCCGGTTGCCGACGTAGGCGGCGTGGCCAGGGGGCACTCCCATCTGATCCAGCACGGTGAGGAAGGCGCGGGGATCCGGCTTCTGGAAGGGCTCGCCCCCGAGCAGAATCGCGTCGAACAGTGGCTCCAGGCCGTCGCGGTGCAGTGCTTCCCGGACCTGCGGGGCCGAGAGAGAGACGATGCCGAGCTGGTACTGCTGCGCCAGAGCGTGCAGGAACGGCCGGACATCGGGGTAGAGCGCCTCGACCGGATACTCCTCGTGCTTGACGATGTGCCGGTGCAGTAGTTCCGCATCGCCTCCCGGGACGAAGTGGCTGGCGAATGCGGCGCGCAGGCTGATCTCCGAGTATTCGCGGTTTTTGTCGTACTGGGTCCAGAATCCGACGTCGTCGACGTCGCCGGCCAGCTCGGCGACCGCCTGATACAGCGCTTGGACGTAGCGCTCGTCGTCGTAGATCGTCCCACCGATATCGAACAGCACCGCGTCGATGCGCTCGACCGACCGCTTCCGGCTCGGCTTGGGATGACCCACGCTCGTGGACTCGTTCATGGAATGTCCCCTGGTTCGGAGGACCCGTATGGATCAGAGGTGTCGCGGACCACAGCGAGAGCAGAACACAGTGCAGTCCGTGATCGCGGTCCTCGGCCAGAACGTTGCCGGGCCTCTTGCTGTTACTCAGTAGGGTAACTGGAAGACCGTGTCGACCATGTTCGGCTGCGATGCCTGTGATGTGGGCGGCGGGCGCTTGGACGACGCCGACAGGGGGTGTCGCCGGGGCAAGAATTCCTGGGAGGCCCCGGATCGTCGTCCGTCTTACTTTGGAAGGGAACGATCCGTGTACCGGTAGCACCAAGCCGCCCGGTGGGTCACGACCTGCCCGACACCCGAAGCCGACGCCCGGGCGCGCGCTGCTCCGAAGAGGAGGAGAGCGCCATGCCTGACACGCACCACTCCGGCGCGGCCGGGCAGGGTGAATCGGACATTACGAGATTCGGCTATCAGGAGACGCTGGAGCGCCGCACCGGCCGCTTCGCCTCCTTCGCGGTGGCCTTCGCCTTCGTGTCCATCGCCACCGGCATCTTCACCACCTACGGCTCCATGCTGTCCTCCTCCGGCCCCATGGGTATCTGGACCTGGCCGATCGTGGTGGTGGGACAGCTCGCCGTGGCGCTGGTGTTCGGCGCGCTGTCCGCCCGCATCCCGGTGACCGGCTACGCCTACCAGTGGATGTCCCGGCTGGCCAACCCCGTCCTCGGCTGGGCGCTGGGCTGGGTGTCGTTCACCTTCCTGGCCATCGTGGCGGTCGCCGTCGACTACACCATCGCCTCCGGCGTAGCGCCGGCCCTGTTCGCCTACCACAGCACTACGGGCAACGACTGGGCGATCACCGCGGTCGTCCTGCTGGCCCAGGCCCTGCTGGTCGCCTACTCGACCAAGTGGTCCGAGCGGGTGAACAACACCGCCGTCACCGCGGAGCTGCTGAGCATGGTCGCCCTGGTGGTGCTGCTGTTCGTGGTGGCTGCCATCCGCCACCGGCTCACGGCCGGGAATCTTTTCAGCACCGGGGCGATCGCGGCGCACGGCTACTTCGGCTTCGGGAGCTGGGCGCACGCGGGACCATGGATGCTGGGCTTCCTGCTCGGGGCGTTCACCATCGTCGGCTTCGAGTCCGCCTGCAGTCTCGCAGAGGAGACGCACCAGCCGGAGACCGTGGTGCCGCGCGCCATGGTGAAGGCCGTGCTCGCCTCCGGCGTTCTGGGATTCCTGTTCCTGGTGGCGGTGACCATGGCCGGCGGGAACCCGGTGGCACTGGCGAGGTCGGACACGCCCATCGCCGACGTCATCATCGGCGTCCTGGGCAGTGCGGCCGGTACAGCCCTTCTGGGACTGGTCGCCCTGTCGATCTTCGCGTGCGGCCTGGTGATCATGATCACCGGTGTGCGGCTGATCTGGGCGATGTCACGTGATGAGCGCTTCCCCGGCTGGCGCGCCTGGCGCCGGATCGACGCCTCCACCCACACCCCCCGCAATGCCGCCCTGCTGTTTCTCGTCGTCACCGAAGTCATCCTCGGTGTCTTCGCCCACCAGACCCACGCCCTGTTCAACCTGTTCGCCGCCGCGACCCTGCTACCGGCGATCATCTACACCGCGGTCGTGCTGCTCTACCTCCTGCGCCGCCGCAAGCTCCCGGCGGCCCGCGGGTTCGGCCTCGGCCGCTTCGAACTGCCGGTGGTCCTCTTCGCGCTGATCTGGCTGCTGTTCGAGCTGTCCATCTTCCGCGACGCCGCCTTCGCGGATCCCTGGCTGTACTGCGCAGTCGCCGCGGGCAGCGGCCTCGCGTACCTCGGGTGGCTGCTGCGCAGACGCGGACGGCACGGGCTGCAGATGCCCGAGATGCGCTCGATCGACGACGCCCTGACGGGTGGCCCCGGCCCCACGGACAGGAGCACCCTGTGAGCACCATCCTCGCCATCGACCAGGGCACCTCCAAGGCGATCGTCGCCGACGACGCGGACCGAACGATCGCCGTCGTCGAGGAGCCGCTGCGTCCGTACTACCTCAGCGGGGGCCGGGTGCAGCAGGACCCCGGCCGACTCCTGGACTCCCTCCTGGCGGCCGGTCGCCGCGCGATGGCCTCGGCCCGACGCCCCCTCGACGCGGTGGCACCGGCCCATCAGGGCGAGGCCGTGCTCGCGTGGGACCGGCGCACGGGCAAGCCCCTGACTCCCGCGATCGGGTGGCAGGACCGGCGAGCGGAGCAGATCTGCGCCGGCCTCGGCGCCGAGCGCGACTGGGCCGCCCACCGCACCGGCCTGGCCCCTGACCCGTACTTCTCGGCACCCAAGTCGACCTGGCTGCGGCGCAACGTCACCAAGGACGCAGTGGTCACCACCGTCGACTCCTGGCTGCTCCACCAGCTGACCGGCGCGTTCGTGACCGTCGCCGCCACCGTGAGCCGCGCCCTGGCCGCGCTGCGCACCAGCCTCACCACCGGAGACCCCGCATGACCCTCCCCCCGGCCTCTCGGACCGGCGACGTCTTCGACGTCGTCGTCATCGGCGCAGGCATCGTCGGCGCCGCCATCGCCCGCGAAATCTCCGGCCACCGGCTTTCGGTGGCACTCGTCGAAGCCCGCGACGACGTGGGCGAGGGCACCAGCAAGGCCAACACCGCCATCCTGCACACCGGATTCGATGCCAAGCCCGGCACCCTTGAGTCGCGCCTGGTGCACCGCGGCTACCACCTGCTCTCCGGGTACGCCCACGCCACGGGCATCCCCGTCGAACGCACCGGCGCACTCCTCGTCGCCTGGACCGAGGAAGAACTCCAGGCGCTCCCCGGGCTGAAGGAGAAGGCCGAACGCAACGGCTACCAGCACTGCGAGCCGGTGACCGCCGACGAGGTCTACCGCCAGGTGCCCGCCCTCGGCCCCAGTGCTCTCGGCGGCCTGACCGTCCCCGACGAATCCATCATCTGCACCTGGACCACCAATCTCGCCCTCGCGACCGACGCCGCCCAACGCGGGACCCGCATTCTCCTCCAGCACCCCGTCACCGGCATCCGCATCGGTGATCGGACCACCATCGTCGAGACACCGAGGGGACCGGTCCACGCCCGCTGGGTGGTCAACGCCGCCGGCCTGGGAGCCGACAGCATCGACCGGCTCTTCGGCCACCAGCGGTTCACCGTCACCCCGCGCCGCGGCGAGCTGCTGGTGTTCGACAAACTCGCCCGCCCCCTGGCGCAGAAGATCGTCCTTCCCGTCCCCACGGCACGCGGCAAGGGCGTCCTGATCTCGCCCACCATCTACGGCAATGTCATGCTCGGCCCCACCGCGGAGGACCTCACCGACCGCACCGCCACCGGCACCTCCCAGCGCGGCCTCGACTTCCTCCTGGCCAAGGGCGAGAAGCTCATGCCCCGTCTGCTGAACGAGGAGGTCACCGCCGACTACGCGGGTCTGCGGGCCGCCATCGACCACGGGGACTACCTCATCGTCCCCGAGCCCCGCCGGCGCTATGTGCTCGTCGGCGGTATCCGCTCCACCGGACTGACCTCCGGCATGGCGATCGCCGAACACGTCCGGGACCTCCTCGCCACCGCCGGTCTGCCCCTGCGGCCGCGTGACGACCTGCCCACCCCACCCCGCATGCCCAACCTGGGCGAGGCCTTCCCGCGGCCCTACCAGGACGCCGAACTCATCAGCAAGGACCCCGACTACGGACACATCGTCTGCTTCTGCGAACGCGTCACCGAAGGAGAAATCCGGGACGCGTTCGCCGGACCACTGCCCCCGCACAGCCCGGAGGGACTGCGCCGCAGAACCCGTGTCATGAACGGACGCTGCCAGGGTTTCTACTGCGCGGCCGCCGTCGCCGCCCTGATCGACCGATACAGCCGCACCGCCACCGGCGAAGACACCTGCACCCTCGAAGACACGTGCACCCTGGAGCCCAGGCCCCGGTGAACACCCAGCCCACCGTAGGCCGATGAGGGGCGAATTCGGCAGGGACGTCCGGGACGGCTCACACATGGCGAGCGGTCCCGGACTCGTTCCGAACTCGTTGCTCAGCCGATGAGTTCGGCGGGTTTGAACAGCGCCGAGTCCTTGGCGCTGCCGATGCCGCCGCCCCACTCGATCCAGCCTCTGCGCCCGCTTCCATCGTTGTCGTTGGCGAGCAGCGACAGGCTGATCAACCGGTCGGCGGGCTCGATCGGTTGCAGGCGCGACCAGGGGATGGCCACTTCGTACGTCGTCCGATCCGCCATGTCATCCCGGGTCACCGCGACCTGGGCGCCCGGAATGGCGCCGGAGTTCTCACCATCGGCAACCCAGCGATACAACTGGGGCCCGGACGGAGTGAGCGCAGCGCCGATCTCGCTCCAGGCCGTCTGCTCGCCGGGAGCGCCACTGCCGATGGCGAACTGGAGGGAGTCGCCTTGCCAGATGCTGCTTCCCGTCTCCGGCTGTGAGTGCACATCATCGGTGATCTCGGCGGACAGATAGAGGTTCTGCTGGTCGTAGCTGAACCAGAGCGAGCCACCGAGATCCGATGCGCCACCGTAGCCGCTCATCCGAACCTTGCCGTCCTGGGGCAACTGGATCGCGGACAGCCCGGTGAGATCGTCCAGCCGGCCGTCGACCGTTATGGTGCGCCGGGGAACGGGAGCGGAAGCACCGGCGGCCACCGGCATCACCGTGCCGCTGAGATCCACCGCCGGCAGTCCCTGCACGGTGAGCCTCGCGGTGTACGGGGATTTCGCACCGGCGGTCAGGGGAACGTCGACCTGGCGCTGGGCATGGCCGGGAACGGTCACATCCTGAAGCGCCGTGCCGTCGGTGGACCCGACAGTCCAGTTCAGCGAACCGAGAGTGTGGCTCGATGCCGACAGGTTCGACACCGTGAACCGCACCTGCTGTGCACCGCTGCTGTCCAGCACATGTTTGGCCTGCAGTTGCAGGGCGCTGCGCACGGTGACGTCGGTCCGTATCCGCCCGATGCGCCTGTGTGCGGTGTACAGATCACCGACGAGAGCACGATCGCCCGCGCCACTCGGTGCCGGCAGGCTGATGGCCCGCGTACGGGACTGCCCCGCGGGCACGTCCAGCCGGTAGGTGCCGCCCCCCAGTTCGAGGCGCAGGGCAAGGGGTTTGTGACCGGCTGTGTTGTCCGCCGCCCAGTCCACCACGAGCGGATCCCCCACGAACGCCGGCCGTGCCGACAGCGAGACGGTTCCGCCCGCGGTTACGGCGTCGACCGGTCCGGTGACGTACAGCGGGTCACCGGTGAGCGTGAGGGTGATGACGCCGTCGTGATCGGGCGCGTAGGTCTCGGAGTTGCCGTACAGGTCCGTGACGACGAGTTCCTTGTCCGCGTGGAGGCTGACCACGGTCGGGGACTGCGACCAAAGGGCCCGCAGCGGCCTTCCGTTGCGGTCGAAGACCAGGTCATGGACACCTGTGCCAACCGTCTCCTTACGGCTGAACGTTGCTCCACTCAGCTGCCGGGTGAGCGCCGCGTAGGCGGCGTAGGCCGGCTTCGGCGTGTAGGCGCCGAGGGGATCGGCGGCGTTGTGCAGCAGTCCGAAGTTGTGCTCAAGGTTGCCCGGGTCGGTACCGTCGTTGACGAAGTCGTAGGCGAAGTAACGCTCGGCCCCGCCGGCGAGTGCGATCAGGGCGGAGCGGGCCACATTCGCCGCCTGCTGTGTCTCGCTGCCGGCCACTACAGAGGTACCGGTGGGCCATCCCTGCTCGCTGATCCAGATCGGCTTGGACTTGCCACCGTTGTACTGCTTGATCAGGTGTTGCAACTGGGCCAGGACCGCGTCTAGCCCCTCGGGTGCTTGCGGGAACAGGTACGGATGCAATGAGATCGCGTCCGTGTAGCGCAAGCCACCCAGCTTCATCCACTGTTCGAGCCACTGCATGTCCGTACCCGCCAGTGTCGGCGCCACCAGGGTGATGTCCGGATGCTCAGGTTTCACGGTCTCGTAGGTGGCCTTCTGCAGGGCGAGGTAACTCTCCGGGGTCCTTGGAGTATCACCGAAGCCGATGTTCCACTCGTTCCAGATCTCGTAGCTGGAGACCTTGCCCGCGTTGTGTTCGACCAGAGCGTTGGCGTACTTCGCGAACGCGGCGATCGCCTCGGCGGATGTGGGTGCCTTGCCCCCGTCGTAGTTCGGGTTGCCGTAGTCGAGGATGATCAGTGGCGACACACCGTTCTCGGCGAGCTGATCGGCGTAGGCGTCGTGGGGGAAGACGTAACTGCCCTTGGTGCGTTCGACGGATCCCCACATCATCTCGTCGCGCTCGTTGGTGAGTCCGGCCTTCGCCAGCAGCGGAATGGACTTCGTGCTGGTGCCCGTGAAGCCGTAGTGCGCGGAGACGCCGAACGGTGAGCTTCCGTTCGTAGCCGGGGCGGGTCGGTTCAGCCGGGCGAGTGTGGTGGTGGCGGTGCCGAGCACGGTGCCGGCTCGGGACGCCGTCACCGCGATACTGAACCAGCCGACGCGGTCGATCGGCAGACGCAGCGCAGTCCGCCCGCCGGTCACCGTCTGCCGCCCCCTGGCGACGACCGTGCCGGTCGCGTCGGTGGCCGACCACGCGAGTGTGTCGCCTGCCGTGGTGACGTCGACGTTCGGCAGTCGGCCGACGGTGAAGACGTTGCCCACAGTCGTCGCCGAGAGCGCAACCGCAGGGGTATCGGCGGCGTGCCCGGCCTGTGGAGTGAGGGCAACGACCATCGGGGCGAGCAACATCAGAGCAAGCCATCGAACCGCTCTGGTGAAGACCACTGAGACCTCCCCATCCTTCGATGCAAATCGTTTGGCATGGCGAGTCGTTATCGTGGTGAGGGCCACGGCCAGGTGTCAATACCCGGGACTCCCTTCGCGGAAGGCGGGCGTTCATGCCCAACCTCCGGCCGGCGACTGTCGGTTACACACGTCTGGAGTCGCTGCCGTCGACGTGCACTACCGGTGGCGGCGCGTCACCGGCTGCCGGTAAACCAGTGGCGTCTTTGTGGACGAGCCACATAGCTTGTGCGTTCGTGACTGACGATCCGAAGGCGCGCCCGAACCGACACGACCTCGGCCGGGTGTTCAACGAGGTGCCGGAGCTCTACGACCGGGTCCGGCCGGGATACCCCGACGAACTGTTCGCTGACCTTGGCGCCATCACCGGCATGGACGAAACGTCCTCGGTTCTGGAGGTGGGCTGCGGTACCGGTCAGGCGACGCGCTCACTGGCGGCACTCGGATGTTCGGTGACCGCCATCGAGCCGGGTGCAGGCATGGCCGCGCTCGCTCGCCGGCGGATCGCTACTTTCCGTAACGTCCATGTCGAGACGTCGATGTTTGAGGAGTGGGACGACCGCGGCCGACGCTTCGATGCCCTCGTGGCCGCGTCGTCGTGGCACTGGGTCGACCCGTCGACTGGCTGGCGGCGAGCGCACGACGTGCTTGGTCCCGGAGGCTGGATGGCACTGCTCGGCCACGTCGTGGTCCGCAGGCCTGGAGAGCCGGAAGTCTATGCCGAGACCGCCGATCTCCACGAGCGGTTCTGCCCCGGGAATCCCGACTGGGGCCATCCGCCGCTGGAGGACGATGTGCGCACCACCGACGAGGGCTGGGGCCAGGTCGACGATCCTGGCGGATTGTTCGGCCCGACGACCGTGCGCTGGTACCCGACCGTCCAGTGGTTCGACGGGGACGGCTTTGCCGATCTCCTTCGCTCGACGTCGCTGTATCGGAAACTCGACCGCGACGTCCGTGAGCCCCTCCTCGATGCCGTCGCCGAGCGCATCCGCACCCGGATGGGCGACCGAGCATCACGCCGCTATCTGAGCGTTCTCCGTGTCGGACAGCGCACCGACTGAGACCAGGGACCCGTCCCCATGGGATCGGCGGGCCGCCTCGCCGTCGGCGTTGGTCGGGCCGGTGGCCGCCAGGGCGTTGATCAGTGGTTTCGGATCGCGGTCGGCGTGAATGCGCGGTGCTGAATAGCCGATGAGCAGCATAAACATTTATGCTCTATTCGAGGTGGTGGTCCGATAGCGCCGGGAGCTGAACGGTATGGACGCTGACACATGCGGGCCGGGCCAGCAAGTGGAGGTACGTCCCGCCAGGAGCCGCGACGACGTGCTGCTGGAAGCTGCGCGCCGTACCCTGCGTGATCTGCAGGCTTCTTCGGTGGCCGTGTTCCTTCCCATGCGGGGCGAGCCCCTTCTGGCCGCGGCAGTCACCGCCGTTGAACCGCTTGGCGTCGGAATGATGGAGCGGCTTCCCATTGACGATGAGATTTTCCCGTCGGTTGCTGCCTACAAAACAGGTGTGCCCAAGATCGCGCACTCCATTGAAACGCTCGGTAAATATCCGGAATTCTCCATCTTTGTTCCCTATCCGCTCACCATCGCATCGGCACCACTGGAGTCGGCGGGTAAGCGGTTCGGCGCGATCGCCGCCTTTTGGCCCGGAATTTTCCGTCAGATCGGTTCGGACGAACTGGACCGACTTACCGCTGTGGGCCGGGAGATCGCCTGTGAGTTGGTTCCTTTGGCCGCAGCGGGCGTCTCGATGCTGGCCGGCGAGATACCGTTGGTGACGGCGATGAATGCCGTTTCACCGACCGTTGGGGGCGACGCTGTTCGGGCCGCGGAGATTGCTCCTTTCCTGTACCACGTTCAGCAGCTGGCCATGAGGCTGCCCCGGGCGCTCAGTCTTGAGGACGTCGTCCACGAGATCAACCAGCGAGTCATCGGTGGACTGAAAGCCCGGGCGACCGCCATTACTTCGCTGGAAAACGGGCGGCTGCGGGTGGTCGGCGCCTCCGGTTGCTCGCTGGGATTCTTGCGGCAGCTGGAAGCCTCCTCGTCCTGTAGCGGAATGCCCGAGGAACGCGCCATGACCGAGAAGAGACAGCTCTTCTTCGACGCGGCGCACAGAGAGACGAAAGACCGAGTCGAGTCGGCAGCGGTGGGCGCAGACGCCGAGGAATACGTATGGATAGTGAGTCCCCTTCTGGTGGGCATGCGAGTGCTCGGCACGTGCTCTATCTGTTTCACGGCGGACGGCCGTCAGTTTGCTGCCGAGCGTGCTGCTCTTAACGCCTTGGTACCGCTTCTGGGCCAGGCGTTCGATCGGATTCGGGCTCAGGACGCCTCATACGCGCTGGCCCGACAGTTGCAGCAGGCCCTCCTGCCACGGATGCTGCCGAGTATCCCCGGACTTGTCTCCACCAGCCGCTATGTGCCTGCAAGTGGTGGCCTTGAACTCGGCGGCGACTGGTATGACCTGATCCCTCTCCCGTCCGGTGGTGTCACGGCTGTCATCGGAGATGTGCAAGGTCACAGCACGGCCGCGACGGTGGTGATGGGACAGCTCCGCAGTGCCGTTCGGGCTTATGCCACCGATGGGCTCAGCCCCGGGCCGCTCCTGCGGCGTACCAATCGTTTGCTGGGCGAACTCAGGACGGAACTCTTCGCCACCTGCTGCTGTGCATTGCTGGACCCGGAAACGGGACGCATGCGCGTTGCGACAGCGGGCCACCCATTCCCATTGATCAGGCAGGCATCCGGTAACTATCTCGATCCTCAGCCGGATGTGGGTCCGCCGCTCGGAGTCGACGGAGAATACGAATACACCGATGTCAGCGTTCATCTGGAGCCCGGAGCACTCGTGGTCTTCTACACCGACGGCTTCCTCTGCGCCGGTCCCGAGCATGAGATAGGTCCCGGTGTCATTGACACCGCCTACGCCGTCTCCCACGGGCAATTGGAGGCCATTGGTGATGAGGTGGTGAAACGCACGACCGTTGTTCCGCGAGCCGCGGACGATGCGGCGCTGTTGCTTCTGCGCTACGAGGAGCCCTCTGCGCAGGCACGTCATTATGTGCAGCGTCTGGAGATCCCTCGACGTGATCTGCGGGGAGTGCAGCGTGCCCGCCTGTTTCTGCGGGCGTGGTTGTCGGCCTGGTATCTCAAGGAGCTCGACGACGAGGCGCAACTCCTGTTGTCGGAAGTCGTGACCAATGCGCTTGTTCATGCCGACAGTGACGTTGACCTCCGGGTCCGGCGGTATCCGCACCATCTGCGCGTGGAGGTCAGGGACAGTGACCCCCACCCCGCCATCAACGTGGGAAGTCCCGGGGAGGCCCAGGCGGAAGGCGGCCGGGGGATGATGATCGTCTCGGCTCTCGCCTCAGCATGGGGCAATTCGCCCAGCGGCCGCGGAAAAACCGTGTGGTTCGAGCTTCCTTTCTGACGTCGCCCCGGCCCTCGTCCCGGCCTCGTTCGCTTCCTGCGGCGGCCCCGGCGTCAGTGAGGGGAGAGGTGGCTGCGGCGGAAGTCGCCGGGGGTGGCGCCGGTGTGGCGAGTGAAGAACTTGCCGAAGTTGGTGGGTTCGGTGAAGCCGAGGCGACGAGCGATCCCTGCGACCGGCTCGTCGGTGTGGGCGAGCAGGCGCTGGGCCTCCAGGGCGACACGGGCGTCGATCACCTGTTTGACGGATTGGCCGGTGGCGGCCAGGCAGGCGCGGGTCAGGGTCTTGACGGTGTAGCCCAGGCGCCGGGCGTAGTCCTCGGCGCGGCGGGTGGTGGTGTAGGAGCGTTCCAGCTCGGTGCGGAAGCGGGTGTAGATCTTGCCGCCGGCGTGCGGGTCCGTGTGCTCACCGCACCGGGGCAGCCGGCCGATGTGCAGCAGCAGGGTGGCGAGCAGGAACTGGAGGATCTCGGGCGAGACCGTGCCATCCGGTCGAGTGAACTCGGACCGCAGCTGGCCCACCGTGGTGGACACCGCGGTGTAGTCGCGGCCCGCGTCCAGTTGCCAGCACACCGGGCCGTACCACTCGTGGAGCAGCCGATCGGTGCTCGGCAGTCGGGGCGGGAAGGCGGGGGTGAACAGGATGTGGGCGCCGTTCATGGTGCCGGGGCGGCCGAAGTGCTGGACCTGGCCGGGGCGGACCCACAGCAGCGTGCCCGGGCGGCAGGGATACCTGACGAAATCGGCACTGTGCTCTCCGCTGCCCTCGGTGATCAGCGTGACGGTGTGGAAGTCGACGCGGTGGACGCGTTCCAGGCTGCCGTCTTTCAGTCGTTCGTGCAGGGTGGCCAGGTCGGTGACCTCGAAGCCGGAGATCGGTCCGGTCGGCGCGTTGAAGCCGAAACCGGGGATCGGGCCGTTGCCCGCACCGGCGGGTCCGGTGGCGTCCGGCGTTGACACGATGGCCTCACCCATGTCTGTTTTCGACCATGACGAGTCTCCAGCGTATCTCGCCTGCGCGCACGTCCGGGGCGAGAGTGGGACGAGCACCGGACGGTCAACCGGACGTCGTCCGACCACGTAAGGAAGCCTTCATCATGCACGGCACGGTCACTGTCATCGACAAGGGCGCGGTACGCGTCCATAGCTATATGGCCCCGGACGACAGTCTGAATGTCACCACCCAGCTGATCGAGACCCCGGCCCGGCTGATCGCCGTCGACGCCCAGTACGCGCTCGGCTACGCCGATGAGGTCGTCGCCTACGCGCAGGGCCTGGGCAAGCCGATCGACCGGCTGATCATCACCCACGCCCACCCGGACCACTTCCACGGGGCGGCGCGTTTCGGCGCCCCCGTGCATGCACTCGCCGTGGTCCGTGACCAGATCGCGGTTCAGGGCGACGGCCAGGACCCGACCGGCACCGTCATCCCCATCGCCGATGTCACCCCGACAGCCGAGATCATCCCGGGCACCGAGGTCATCGACGGCGTGCCCTTCCTCTTCGAGGCCGTCAGGGGCGGCGAGGCCACCGACGAACTGGTGATCAAGCTGCCCGCGCAGGGTGTCCTGGTGGCCCAGGACCTCGTCTACCATGCCACCCACCTGTTCCTCGGCAACAACGACATCGTCGGCTGGCAGAAGGCCGTCGACGCCCTCGCGGGGGAACCGACGTACGACACGATTCTGGCCGGGCACGGTCTGCCCGCCGGACCCGACGTCTATGCCGAGCTCGGCCGCTACCTCGCCGACGCGCGCGAACTGCTCGGCGACGACGGTGAGGCGTACAAGAAGGCGATCCTGGAGCGCTATCCGTCCTACGGCAGCCCGTTCCTGATCGACATCGGCAACCAGTACCTCTTCGGCGTTCAGGATGCCTGATACTCCACCGCCCGCATACACACCGGAAGGATGCACGATGAGCAGCAGGATCGTTGTGTTCGGAGCTGCAGGCAAGGCCGGTTCCCGTGTCGTCGCCGAGGCCGCCGCCCGCGGCCACCAGGTCACCGCCGTAGCCCGGGACATCTCCCGGATCGGTCAACTCCCCGAAGGCGTACGGGCGGTGGCGGGCGACGTCACCGACGCCGAGATCGTCGCCGCGCTCGCCGAGGACGCCGACGCGCTGGTGCTGACCGTCGGCGGGCCGGATGCCGCGCTGTACACCGACGCCATCGCCACGGCCGCCGCGGCGGCACGATCGGTCGGGCCGGGCGGGCCGCGCATCGTGCACATGGGCGGCGGGGCCGGCCTGCTGAACGACGACGGTGTCCGGTTCTTCGACGCCCCTGGTTTTCCCGAGGAGTTCAAGCCGTACGCGATCGGCCAGCTCCAGGCCCTCGACGCCTGTCGGGCCCTGGGTGAGGACGTCACCTGGACCTATCTCTCCCCGCCGCCGGTCCACTTCGCTCCGGGCGAGCGTACCGGCGTCTATCGCACCGGCCTCGACCGGCCCGTGGTGGGCGATGACGGCCAGTCCCGCATCTCCTACGAGGACTACGCCGTCGCTCTCGTTGACGAGATCGAGCGTCCGAAGCACCTGAACCGCCGCTTCACCGTGGGCTACTGAGCCGGCCGGCCACTTCGCGGACCGGGCTGCCCGGCACTTGCCGCGCCTCGGCGTCGCCGCGGGAGACGGCTGATGATCATCCGACGCCGCCGAGGCCCGGCCGTGTGCGGAATCGGGCGATGTCTGATCAGTAAATGCTCAATGAACAGTCGATCGGGGGCATGGTCAGCAGTTGACCCCGGCCTTCGCTGCACCTTTCTATGTCTCTTACAAGGGATCAATAATTCCCTTGAAAGAAACACGTCATAGATTGGAGGCAGCGTGAGGCGCTACCAGCCGCACCGTGGCTCGGCCGTCGCCGGGTTGTTGTTCGCGCCGGCGTTCGGGGCCATGACACTGTTCATCGCCTTGCCGATCGCCGCGGTGCTGGCCCTGTCGTTCTTCCACTACGACCCGCTGACCCAGCAGATCCACTGGGCGGGTGTCGCGAACTGGCGTGCGGTGATCGACGGCGGGCAGCTTCGTGGAGCCCTTCTGCGGACGATCGAGTACGCCGTGCTCGTCGTGCCGGCCCAGGTGGTCATCGGGCTGCTGCTGGCGGTGCTGATCAACACGGTCGGACGGGGCGGTGCGGTCTGGCGGATCGTCCTGTTCCTGCCTTCAGCCTGCACCCTCGCGGCGATGGCCGTGGTCTGGCGGTGGCTGTTCTATCCGGGCGAGGGCCTGTTCGACCTGACCGTCGGCCGTCTCTTCGGCGCCTACGACTGGCTGAACTCCACCGGACTGTCGCTGCCCGCGGCGGCGATCGTCGGATGCTGGTTCGGCATCGGCTCCAGCATGATCGTCTTTCTCGCGGGGCTGACGACGGTGCCATTGACCACCATGGACGCGGCGCGCGTCGACAAGGCATCGGCCTGGCAGCGGTTCTGGCACGTCACCTTCCCGGCTCTGCGCCCCGCCGCCACCTTCGCCACGGTGATCGCCGTCGGTAACGCGCTGCGGGTTTTCGACCAGGTCCGGGTGATGACCCAGGGCGGCCCGCTCGACAGCAGCATGACCCTGTCCTACCTGCAGTACACGGTGGGCGTCGAGAACCTCGACATCGGCTCGGGCGCGGTGATCAGCGTGCTGCTCCTCGCGTTGACACTGGTCGCGATAGCGGCGCAGTTGCGACTCAGCCGTCTCTCCGCCCCGGCGGCCGCGCGATGACCGCCACGACCGCGCCCACCGCGGCGCCGACATCCGCGCCGGCTCGGCGCGGGCGGGTCCGGGTCCGACCGGCACGGTTGATCGCCACCGCTGTCCTGACCGTGGTGGCCGCCGTCCAGCTGTTCCCCTTCGTCATGATGCTGTGGACGTCATTGACCGACCCGGCCCACACCCGCCCCGGCTCGCTGTCGGCAACAGGGCTGACCTTCGCCAACTTCAGTCAGGCATGGGGCTCACTGGACTGGCAGCGTCTCTACTTCAACAGTTTCGTGGTGGTGTTTCTCATCGCCGGGCTGCAGGTCGCGCTCGCCCTGCCGGCCGCCTACGCGCTGGCCCGCCTGCGGTTCCGCGGTCAACGCGCCGCCTTCTGGCTGGTCATGGCGTGCATGAACGTGCCGGCCCAGGTCACCGCGATTCCCTTGTTCTATGTGTTTGCCCGGATCGGCTGGCTCGACAGCTACCAGGTGCTCATCCTGCCGTGGATCGGCAGCGGATTCGCCGTCTACCTGCTGCGGCAGTTCATCATGTCGATTCCGCAGAGCGTCTTCGATGCCGCGCGCATCGACAAGGCGCGCCCGATGGCGCTGCTGTGGCACATCGTGCTGCCCAACGTCCGCCCAGCGATCATGGCCTTCCTCACCTTCTCCGTGGTGCTGCACTGGAACGACCTGTACTGGCCGTCGGTCATGCTCCGCTCCGATCACGCCGCCACTGTCACCTACGTCATCGCGCAGTACGCCGGACCGGAGAGCTCGGCCGACTACGGCGAGCAGATGGCCGCCGCGATCATGGCCATCGCGCCGCTGGTAGCGCTCTATCTGGTAGCGCAGCGGCACCTGGTCCGCGGCCTCCAACTGACCAGCGGTGGCGAATGAATCTCCCCGATCCCACCACCCCGGCCGTCGACCCGGTCGAGCGCTCGCTTTCCAGGAGACCCGATGTCCACCGACCTGTCCGTTGATCCGACACCCGTTGCGTCCGAGCCGACGACCCGCCGACTGAGTCGGCGCCGCGTCCTTGGCACCCTGTCCTCCGGGGCCGCCGCGGCCCTGCTCGCCGCTTGCGGCGGCGGCAACAGTTCGGCCACGTCGAACAGACTGACCGTGCTGCTGCCGAACTACACGGCGGTGACCGCGCCGGTACAAGCCGCGCTGAAGGCCGTCACCGGGCTGTCCGGGGTGCAGCTGGAACTGGCGAGCGGATCGGGCTGGCCGGATGTGGACAATCGTTTTCAGCAGGACGTCACGGCCGGACGTGTGCCCGACATCGTGATGGTCGGGATCAACATGCTCGGCTACTACCACACCAACAAGATCGCGCAGCCGCTCGATGAGCTGCTCCCGTCGGCCGGCCTCGACGTCAACAGCTTCGACCCGGCCATCATGACCTCCGGGCGCATCGACGGCCAACTGGTCGGGACGCCCTGGGGTGTCTCCACGATGACCCTCTACTACAACAAGGACATTTTCGCCAAAGCTGGGCTTGATCCCGAGCAACCGCCGAAAACCTTCTCGCAACTGCGGCAGTTCTCGGAGCAGATCGTCAGCTCACATGCGGCCCGGTACGGCGTGTCGACCAGCCTGATCCAAAGCTCGGGCAACTGGGTCTTCCAGAACTACCTGCTGTCAAACGGCGGTTCCACGATGAGCCCGGACGGGAAGCGCATCGCCTTCAACGATCCGGCCGGTGTGCAGATGCTCAAGTACTGGGCCGACCTGGCCGCCGACAAGCTCAGCATGCCCGGGACACTGCAACAGATCGACGACGCGCTGGCGCGGCGAGATCTCGCGATGGTGCTCAACCCCAGCTCGGTTCGCAGCCTGATCAGCACATCGATGGGATCGTCACTGGCCGCGGCGGCCATGCCCATTCCCGACGGTGGCCAGGCCAAGACCCTACCGGGCGGCGGCGCGTTGATCATCGTGACCAAGGACAAGGCCAGGCAGCAGGCCGCGGCGAAGGCCGTCGCCGCCTTGCTCAGCGAGCGGGCGCAAAGACTGATGGTGACGACCACCGGATACCTCCCGGTCAACAGCAGCGCGGCGCGGAAAGCCGCGTCCAGTCCTCTCGTGGCGCCGAGCGTCGCCCAGCTCAAGACGCTTGTGCCGTGGCAGAACTTCCCCGGCAACAACTCCAACCAGATCAACAAACTGCTCAACGACGCGATCACCGCCGCACTGCTCGGCAAGAAGAGCCCGCAGGCCGCCCTCGACGACGCGGCGAAGGCGGGCGCGGCGCTGCTGCCCGCGTGACCATGCCACCGCTGCATCAGATGACCACCACAACAGGAAGACGCCCGTCATGCCCGCACTGAGCCCGCGTCCATCGAGCGGGAACCGTCCCACATCTCGCGGCCGCCGCATCGACGTCACCGCGCTGAGCAAGATCTATCCCGACGGCACGCAGGCGCTGCGTGACATCGAACTCTCCTGCGAGGCCGGTGAGTTCGTCGTTCTGCTGGGCTCCTCCGGTTCCGGCAAGACGACCCTGCTGCGGTGCCTGGCCGGCCTGGAGGACGCGACGGCCGGGACCATCTCGCTGGACGGGCAGGATGTCACCGCCGCGACGGCGGGCGATCGTGACATCGCCATGGTCTTCCAGAACTACGGGCTGTATCCCAACAAGACCGCCTACGCCAACATCGAGTTCCCGCTGCGGATGGCCAAGACGCCGCGGAACGAACGCCATGCCGCCGTCGCCGAAGTCGCGGCGACGCTGCGGCTGGAGCCCTACCTCGGCCGGCGTCCCGGCCAGCTGTCCGGTGGTCAGAAGCAGCGGGTCGGCATCGGACGGGCTCTGGTGCGGCGGCCTGGTGTGCTGCTCATGGACGAACCGCTGTCGAACCTCGACGCCGAGCTGCGCGTGACGATGCGCAAGGAGATCCGCTCGATGCAGCGCGCGACGGGCACGACCACGGTCTATGTCACCCACGACCAGGCCGAGGCGCTCGCGCTGGCCGATCGGCTGGTTGTCATGCAGGACGGCACCATCGTTCAGAATGATCACCCCGAAAGTGTGTTCCGGCGTCCGGCGACCGAGTTCGTAGCTCGATTCCTCGGCGGCATGAACCTTCTCCCGACCCACGATCCCGCTGTGCGCGAGGCGGTTTCGGGACGTCTGCCTGACGGCTACCCGGCCTCCGCGGTCGCCACCGTCGGCGTGCGCCCCGAGGACTGGACGGTACTCGACGAGCGCGACAGCCCACGCGGCGGCGAGCAGCTCCACTTCACCGGCCGCGTGGAAAGCAGCGAGTTGGTCGGCCGGGAACGGCTGCTGTCGGTCCTGATCGGCGAGCAGACCGCGCAGGTGCGGGTCTCAGCCGACCTGCCCGTGCCCGAATTCATCTCTCTCGGGGTCCGACCGCAGCACCTGTGTCTGTTCGGTTCGCACGGCGAGCGCCTCTCGCCCTCGCCCCACACTCATGCACACGTGTCGTCACCGGAGAAGACCCCCGCGTGACGGCGACGACCCGGCCAAGGCGCAGCAGCGGCAACCGCGTTCGGGGCAGGGTCCCCGCAGCAATGACATGCAAGAGGACTGGAAACTGAAATGACAGCCGATCAGCATCAGGTTCATCTGACCGTGTACCTGGCCGGGGCCGGTCACCATGAAGCCGCCTGGAGGTTCGGGCAGACACAGCCCGAGCGTCTCAGCGATATCGATTACATGATCGAGCTCGCCAAAGTCGCGGAATCCGGAATGTTCGACGCGGTCTTCATCGCCGACTCGCCGTATCTCTATCCGGACCTGGCTTCCAACGGTTACTACGGCGTCGTGCCGTTCGAGCCGTTCACCTTGCTCAGCGCGATCTCCTCGGCGACCACCCGTATTGGTCTCATCGGGACCGCTTCCACGACGTATTATGAGCCCTTCAATCTTGCTCGACTGCTTGCCTCACTGGACCAGATCAGCGGGGGCCGTGCCGGGTGGAACATTGTCACCACCTCCGCGCCGGATGCATCGCACAACTTTGGACAGGCGGAACATCTGGAGCACGACCGGCGCTACGAACGTGCCACTGAGTTCATGAAGGTGATGACAAGTCTTTGGGACAGCTGGGACGACAACGCCGTCGTCGCCGATCGGAGCACCCGACAGTTCTTGGCGCCGGGTTCTGTCCGGCCGATCGATCACAGCGGGGAGTGGTTCAACGTCAGGGGCCCGCTGACCATGCCAAGGACTCCCCAGGGCCATCCGGTATTCGCACAGGCAGGATCCTCTGACGACGGAATCCGGTTCGGCGGCCGGTTCGGAGACGTAATATTCACATCGCAGGCCGAACTCGACTCGGCCCGTGAGTTCTACACACGTATGAAGCAGCAGGCCCGAATGGCAGGACGAGAGGCTCGCGACGTCAAGGTCTTGCCTGGCGTGGTGCCTATTCTCGCGCCGACGGTTCGGCAAGCCCAGGAGTTGCGGGACGAGTTGTTCGCGGTTACCGACGTCGAGACCGCGCTCAATGCACTCAAGAGCAACTCGGGTGGGGTCGATCTCACCGGTTATCCACTCGACGAGCCCTTTCCTGACCTTGGGAGTTCCTCCGACTTCAACGGCACGAAGTCGCGTCGCGATTTCTTTGTCAAGATGGCCCGAGAGCGTAACCTGACGCTACGACAGGTGTTGAAACTTCTGTCCGGCGGCCGAGGGCATCGCGAATTCGTAGGCACCTACGACCAGTTCTGCGATGACATGGAGACATGGCTGCACGCCGGTGGGGCCGATGGGTTCACCATTCTGCCGCCTTTCCTGCCCGGCAGTCTCGATGAATTCGTCGAAGAGGTGGTCCCTCGTCTTCAAGATCGGGGACTGCTGCGACGCGCGTACAGCGGTAGCACGCTGCGTGAGCACCTGGGTCTTCGCCGACCTGCAGATCAGCGCGTCTAGCTCACATCCGGAAAACCGGTGTACGCCCCAGCCCACTATCCGGTTGCCGTGACTGTCATCGTGGGGCCGGTCACGGTACGCGGCGATCATGAGACGTGCCACGATGAGCACCAACGGTCTCGTCGCCTTCCTCTCACTCTTCGATGACAACCATGAGAAGGACAATTCCATGACGGCCGTGTCCGACGTCGGCACCCACCGGCTCACCTCTCCCGACCTTCTCCGTTCCGTTTTCCGGCAGCACGCGGCGGGAGTCGCGGTGATCACCGCCCAAGGAGGCGGCAGTCCGGTCGGCTTCACCGCCACCTCCCTCTCCTCGGTCTCCGCGGAGCCCCCGCTTCTCTCCTTCGGCATCGGAGTCGGCTCCTCCAGCTGGCCGGTCATCTCCAAAGCCGATTACATCGGTGTGCACATACTCGGCGAGCAACAGGAGGACCTGGCCGGCACGTTCGCCAAGAGCGGTGCCGACCGTTTCGGGGCGCCGACCCGTTGGCATGAGGGCCCCGAGGGCGTTCCCCTCCTGGACGACGTGTTGGCCTGGCTGGTCTGCCGCGTGGTGGGGCGCATACCGGCCGGGGACCATCGGCTCATCCTTGCCGAGGTCGTCCTCGGCGACCCGCCGGGTGACGGACGCCCGCTCCTCTATCACCAGGGACGTTTCAACGGCCTCCGCGACTGACTCCGCTGACTCCTCCTATTCTCCTGAAAGGAATATCTGTGCATAGCGCCTCGTCGCTCCATCAGGCGGTAGACCCGACGGTTGTGGTGTTCGTGCGCCACGGTGAGACGGTCTGGAACCGGGAGGCCCGCTTTCAGGGGCAGTTGGATCCACCGCTCAGCGATCTCGGCGTCGGCCAGGCCGCGGCTCTGGCGGATCGGTTGCGCGCCGAGCACTTCGATGCCGGGTACGTCAGCGATCTGCGCCGAGCGCGGCAGACGGCGGCTGCTGTCGCCGACCGGACCGGCGTGGAGTTCGCGGCCGAGCCGCTCCTGCGCGAGATCGGGATGGGCGACTGGCAGGGACTGACCGCCGACCAGGTGAGCAAGCGACACAGCGCGGTGTGGACCCAATGGCTGGCGCGTCCCCGCTGGGATCTGCCACCGTCGGGCGAGGGCTCCGAGGCACTCGCCCGACGGGCGGACGCGATTCTGCGGCGCCTGGTCTCGCGGCACCCGGGACAGCGGGTCATCTGCGTCAGCCATGGCGGGTTCGTCCAGGCCGTGCTCGCCCGGGTACTGGATCGCATGCCGTGGGGCCCGTACCCCTTTCGGCTGGACAACGCATCGATCACCAGCCTCAGCCACGCGGCAGGGGTGTGGTGGATCGACGGTGTGAACGATCTGGCCCACCTGCCGTCCGCCGGAACGGGCCTGGTGCCGGGCATCAACATGTCCGGGAACGGTGAGCCGTTGCCTCATTGAGGATCGGGCCGGGTCTTTACGGCAAGGCCGACCCACCGTGCCGCATTGCGGCCCGCGCGGTCCACAGGTGCTTTCCGGCACGCGGTCATTCTCAGATCTCTCGACGGACCGGTTGCCCTGGGCCGTCAGCCATAGTTAGCGTAAAACGGGATATAGATTCCGTATAAGGGAATACATTTCATGTCTCTGTCGTCCTTGCCGTCAGGAGTCGCTGCCGTCTCCTCCCACCTTCCGCCGTCCGAACCGCACGGTGATGAACTGGTGCGTATCGGGTACCTCCTGCCGTCCCGTGAACTTGCGGTGATCGGCGATCTCGGCGCCGAGCGCCTGCTCACGCTGGCCGATCTGGCCGCGGTGAGCAGGTACGACTCGGTGTGGGTCAGCGACTCGCCGGTCGGCCGCGCACGACTCGACGGCCTGTCGCTGCTGGCCGCGCTGGCCGGCCGGCTGCCCCACATGCACCTCGGCACCTCGGTGCTGATCCCCGCCCTGCGACACCCGGTCCTGCTGGCCTACACCCTGGCCTCACTGGAGCGACTCGCGCCGGGACGGCTCACCCTGGGCGCCGGGGTCGGGCTACCCGGCCCGGGCTTGACCGAGCAGTTCGCGTCAGTGGGCCTGGAGGCCGATCGCCCGTTCTCCCGGATGGAGGACGCGATCACCGTGTGCCGCCAACTGTGGGCCGCCGACTCGGCCGTCCTGCCCCAGAGCCGATTCACCACCCTGTCCGGGCCGTTGGACCTCCAGCCCCGGCCGTCAACACCCGGCGGCCCGCCGTTCTGGATCGGTGGCACCGGCCCCCGCACACGCCGCTTGATCGCACAGCGGCTGGACGGCTGGATGCCCTACCTGCAAGAGGCAGCACGATTCCGGGACGGGTGGGACGACATACAGCAGCAGGCGGCCAGTTGCGGCCGACCCGGCGACGCGCTCTCGGCGGCGTTCGTGCCGACTCTCCTGATCGGTGAATCGCCACGCGAGCAGGCTGAGTTGCGGGACTATTGCGCCCGCTACTACGGCTGCCGGCCCGACGAACTCGCGCACCGACGGCCCGGCTTCTTCGCCGGCAGCGCTCAGGCGTGCCTGGAGTGGCTCGCAGGCTTCGTCGAAGCAGGAGCCCGCACACTCATCCTGCGTTTCGCGACCTTGCAGTCGATCGAACACCAACTCAGCACCGCAGCCCACGATCTCGTTCCCGCGCTGAAGCGGCTCGCCGCCCAGCGCGGCTGAAAGGACACCGAGTGAATACCTCACTGGCCGCAGCGGCCGTCGAGACCGCCGCTCTCGACCGCGAGCAGCTCACACACGCCAGGACGGTCATCGCGGGCGGCGGGTTCGGCACGTTCAAGCTCGCCGACGACATCGACTTCGTGCTCGATCACGCGCAAGGGTCGCGGCTGACGAGCCTGGGCGGCCGGGAGTTCGTCGATCACGTCCTGTCTTCCGGGCCGATGGTGCTCGGGCACGGGCATCCCGAGGTACTCGACGCGCTGCGCGAGCAGGTGTCGCGGGCCACGACCTCGTACGTGCTCAACAAACCGGCCATCGAGCTTGCTGAGCGCGTCTGCCACCTGGTGCCGTGCGCCGAGTCGGTGAAGCTGCTCGGCGACGGAAGTTCGGCCACGTTCTACGCGCTGCGCCTGGCCCGCTCGTTCACCGGCCGATCCAAGATCATCAAGTTCGAGGGCGGCTTTCACGGCTACCACGACGCAGTGCTGCACAGCATGAAGCCCGAGATGGTCGGCAGCCCGATCCCGCAGCCCGACTCCGCCGGCATCCCCTCCCACGCCGCCGACGAGGTGCTGATCGCTCCGTTCAACGATGCCGCCGCGGTGGCACGACTGCTGACGGAGCACGAGGTCGCGGCGGTGATCATCGAGCCGGTGCAGCGCGCCGTCGAACCGGCGCCGGGCTTCCTGGCCGAGCTGAAGTCGCTCACCTCCGCGGCCGGGGCGATGTTGATTTTCGACGAGCTGGTCACCGGATTCCGCCTCGGCGTCGGCGGGGCGCAGGCGCATTACGGCGTCACCCCGGACTTGTGCGCCCTCGGCAAGATCCTCGGCGGCGGCCTGCCGCTGGCCGCGGTGGCCGGACGCAAGGACGTCATGGAGCTCGCCGCCCCGGGACGGGCCAGAGAGCACGGTGGTATCTGGCTCAGCGGCACTCTGAACGGCAACCCGCTGGCCGCCGCGGCGGGACTGGCGACGCTGCGTGTGCTCACCACCACCGACGCGCTGCACCGGGCGCACAAGCACGGACGCCGGCTGCGGGCCGGCATCGCCGACATCGCCCGCCGACGGTCGGTCCCGCTGCAGGTGATCGGCCCCGACCCGATGATCGAGCCGGTCTTCGGCGAGCACCCGATCACCGACTACGCCTCCTACACGCGTGCCGATCTTGGCGCCGGCCGACGGTTCGGCATCGAGCTCATCCGCCGTGGCGTCTTCGTCAACCCCGGCGCCAAGTGGTACACCTCCAGCGCACACACCGCCGACGACTTGGAAGTCACCCTCGCCGCGGTGGACGCCGCGCTGGTCGCGACCCGTGAGACGGAGCACTGAGATGCCCAAGATCGGCCTGATCTCCGACATCCACGGCAACACGGTCGCCCTCGAAGCGACCATCGACGCGCTGCGCGCCGACGGCGTCGATCAGATCGCCTGCCTCGGCGACATCGCCTACGGCCCCTGCCCACGGCAGACACTGAAGCGCATACGCGAGGTGTGCTCGACCGTCGTCGCCGGCAACGGTGACACGTGGCTGGCCGACCCGCACGCCGTGGAGCGCGAACCTGCCTTGCGCCATCGGCGGCTGGGGCCCGTCCGCGACCAACATGTGCAAGCGCTGGCCTGGGTACGCGCCCAGCTCTCCGACGACGATCTCGCCTACCTGGGCGGGCTGCCGCTGACGGCCGAGCTGCCGCTCGCCGCCGGGCACAGCCTGCTGTGTTTCCACGGCTCGCCCCGCCACAACTACGACTTCATCCTCCCCGACACCCGCCCGCGCGACATCGACGAGCTGATCGGCGCAAGCTCGGCGAGCGTGCTGGCCTCGGGGCACTCACACCAGCAGATGCTGCGCAAGCACCGTGACATCACGCTGGTCAACGTGGGGAGCGTCGGCCGCGCGCCGATCCGGTACCCGTGGCCGGCCTGGCTGCCCGATGCCCGCGACCTTCCCGATGCGGCCGCATCGGGCGAGTACCGGGCCGTCGCCGAGTACGCCGTGATCACCGCGACGGATCAGGCGATCTCGATCGAGTTCAAGCAACTGGCACTGGACGCCGAGCAGATCGTCGCCATGGCCGTCGAGAGCCGGATCCCCGGCGGCGCCGCCTACTTCGGTGAGCTGCGCCAATTCGCCGGGCCGCCCGAGTCGCGCTCACGCGGCTGACCGCCCGCGGGCCGGAGAACGGTCAGCCCTGCAGCGCCGAGCAGTAGGGCCGCCACGAGGAACTCCCAAGAGGAAGTGCCTCGTCGACCCGCCCGCCGATCGACCGCGTGACATGCCCCGCCGCGATCTGCACCGACTCGGCCAGAGTGTGCTCGCGGCGGGGCTGGTAACGACTGGCCGGCATGGCGACGAACACATCGCCGACCACATGGGCGGTGGAATCCCAGATCGGCACCGAGATGCCGACTGTCGTCGGCTCGTGGTGGCGCCGGTAGACGGCGTAGCCACGACGCCGGGTCTGATCGACGTCCGTGCGCAGTTGGGCCAGCTCCTCGGACGAAGCGTCGGCCAGCTCGGCGGAGATGATCTGCTCGCGGGTCGGCTCGGGGAGGAACGACAAGATGCCCAGTCCGGTGGAGCCATGTGTCAACGGCATCCACTGGTGCAACTCCGTGACGTAACGAAGCTGCTGGGTGGATTCGACCGAGGCGACCAGCATCACCTGCTCCCGGCTGCTGTCGTACAAGCCGAGCATGGCCGTCTCGTCGATCTGGGAGACGAGCCGCCGCAGATGAGGCATCGCGGCCTCGCGCAACCCGTGTCCGGAGGTGGCCTTCCACGCCAACCGGTAGAACTCGGCCGCGAGCGAGTAGGTGCCCCGTTCGTCGTGAGTGATCATCGCGGCTTGCTGCAACAGGCGAAGCAACCGGTGGACGCTGCTGGCGGGCATGCCGAGACCCTCGGCGATGTCCCTGACGCCATAGCTCTGCTTGCCGTCGTCGACCATGAAGGTGATCAACTGCAAGGCCCGGGTCACCGGTTCCCTGACACGTGCGGGCTGACCGGCCGCGGAGCTGCGGCCGTGGTCCACTGCGACGTTCACTTCAGGCATCTCCCGCGCGATGAGGCGGTCATGGACGGGTCGGTCAGCCCAGGTGGTGGCTTGACCGAGTCCAATTCCGTTGTAAGGAACGATGCTATCACTGGCGGCGTCGGCGGGAAACGCCACGGCCAGGGGCGGCCCGGTCACCTACCCCTGCCCCTTCAATGGACTGAACGTTCTCCTCATGTGACTTCATGAGTTGGTCAAGAAGGACGTGCTCCGAGGAGTCGAGGTGCTCCTGTATCGCCTCGGTAGCCGCTCGGACGTCCTTCGAGAGGATGGTGTCGATCAGGGTGCGGTGTTCGCTCGCGATCTGGGCCGGGGACGTGTAGAGGGGGCGCAGTTGCGTGAGGGCCAACCGGATTTCGGCCGAGACACTTTCGTAGATCCTGCTCATCCGCAGGCTGCCCATCGTGTCGATCAGGGCCTGGTGCAGTTCGAAGTCGTAGCGCACCGCCTCTTCCCACCCGTCGCTCCGGTGGAGCGACTCCAGCATGTATCGAGTACGACCAGCACGCCGTGCGCGGCGTCGCGGACCGGCTCGGCGTGAAACTGGCGCCGACGACGATGAGTTACTCGGCACGGGAGCCCCGCGGCGGCATCCCGGTCACCCTGCGGGAGTGCGTGGATGGTGCCGAAGCACTGGTCAAGCCCGAGAACGTCGAGCCGTACGCCAGCGTGCGGGACGTGCTTGAGGCGACCCCGCTCCAGCAGGGTGTGCGCGATGCGGTGGCGGCCCGCATCCAGATCTCCTTCGCCCAGCCGGTCGAACGGCTCGACTCGGCGGTGCTGCTCACCCACCACGCGGCGTCGTTCGAGGGCAACCAGGCGCTGCGCGGTGAGCAGGGCAACCAGCAGATCGCGCTGCGGCTGGCCGAGGAGCTGGGCGACAGGGTCCGGCTGAACACGCCGGTCCGGGCGATCGCTTGGGAGGGCGATCAGGTGCGGGTGCACACCGCCGACGGCACCGTGGAGGCCGACACCTGTGTGATCACCGTGCCGGCATCCGTGTGGCGGAACATCGAGTTCACCCCGGCGCTGCCGGACTGGAAGGCCGCCGCTCTCGATGCCGTCGAGTACGGCCACGCGGCCAAGATCGCCGTGGAACTGCCCGAGCCGCTGCCGGCGAGCGCGATCCTCTCGGTTCCGGACTTCCTCTGGACGTGGTCGGCCACCCGCGGTCGCACGACACCCGATCCTGTGCTGAACTGCTTCGTCGGATCGGACACCGCCCTGGCCACGCTGGCGATCGCCCAGGGGCCGCAGGCCCTGCTGCAGCGCCTTGCACAGATCCATCCGGACCTGCATCTCGATCCTGCCCGGGCACTGCTGTCCACCTGGGACAACGACCCGTGGGTGCGCGCTGCCTACTCCACTCGGGTCCCGGGCCGCGACCACGATGCGAAAGCCCTCCAACGCCCGGTCGGCCCGCTGCACTTCGCCGGCGAGCACACCTGTGACGACAACTTCGCGCTGATGGACGGCGCGGTCGACAGCGGTCAGCGGGCGGCGGCGGAAATCGTCGGCTGATCCGGTCCGAGCCGGCCTGTTCATCGAACCAGTGGAGAACGGCAGGCATCGCTGTGACAACGCAACCCCTGTCCCTCAAGACCGGTGTCGCCGATCTGCCGGGTCGTCTCAGAAGGCGTTGTCCCCGCGGCCATCCTGCGTGACGGTCCGTCGACAAAGTCGGCGGACCGTTTCGCTGTTCTCGCTGGTCAGAGGAACCTTTCGCTGAGCTGACCGCCTGTCGGACAGCCCGCATCAGGAAAGCGCGAGGTCGACCGAAAGATCTGTCAAAGTTCGGTGATGGCGTAGGGAGCGGCTTGTACGGGCTTCGAGGCGACCCATTCGGTGAGTGGGTTTGCGTCTCGCCACCGCGATGCATAGGCGGCGACTGACTCGAATCGAACGTCTCGCTCGGACATGTACTCGATAAGACGTTCCAGCATCATGATGCGGTGCGGACGTCCGATGATTTGCGGATGCATGCAGAGATCAAAAACGCCGCCGGGGTAGTTCGTCATGGCGTAGTCGAACTCGGCTGTCCAGATCTCGTACACCGCGCTTGGTGATGCTTGGTATCCGCTCGACCCTGGGACGTACTCGAAGTGCGGGTAGTCGTCGAGCACCCATGTGAACGGGATCTCGACCAGGTCGCACGGTGCTCCGAACTGGTACGGCTGATCGGCGGACCAGGCATCGCCGAGTCGCAAGTAGTAGGGCACGAAATCAGCGGCGCAGCATGTGGAGTCGTAGAGCAGGCCGAGTTCGGTCAGCGCAGTGATCGTGTTCACGCCGAAGCCGGAGGACGGCGACCGATAGCCGACCGGACGCACCGCGGCCGCCTTCTCAAGTGCGTCGAATCCGCGCAACAGGACGTCGCGTTCCTGTTGCAGGCTGAATCCCTCTGTGCGCTCGTGCACCCATCCGTGGTGACCGATTTCGTGGCCCGCGTCGCGGATGCACTTGATGAGATCGGGCCAGGCCAGAGCGGAATGCCCCGGGATGAAGAATGTCGCGGTCACATCGTGGCGCGCGAGAAGGTCGAGGATGCGCGGTATGACATAGGCGCTGTACTCGCCACGGGAGAGCGTGGCGACGCTGCGATGACCCTTGTTGATCCAGCTGGACATCGCATCCATGTCGAAGGTGAGACACACAGACAGTGTTCGCTCGGACATCCGTCCCTCAAATCATCGGTGCACGACCGTGGCGCCGTGCAGTCGTGTAGTGGTGTGACCGGTTGTGCGGCTCGGTTGATGCCCTGCGCGCGTCAGCTCATGAGTCACACTTCCTGGTGACCATCGCGGTCCCCGATGTGGTCAGTTCGCGATCTCGGTCAGTTCCTTACCACTGGTCCGGACGCCGCCCCAGAGCAGAAGCAACGCCGCAGCCGCAACGAACGCCGCCATCACCCACAGCGTGCTGCGGCCGCCGAGCCCGTCCAGCAGGGCAATCGCGACGAATGGGCTGACCATACCGCCCAGGTGTCCGACGCCGTTGCCGAGCGCGGAACCGGTGGAGCGGATACGGGTCGGGAAGAGCTCGGAGGTATAGACGTAGGCGACCGCGCACGCCGCGAACATGATCGAGATCAGCGCCGCGCCAAGGGTGATCAGCCCGGCACTGGAACTCACCGCCACGACCACGAAGCCGATCGCATACAGTGTCGTGGCCACGACCAGGTAGTACTTGCGCTCCACCCGGTCCGCCACGGCGAACGCGATCAGCGCCCCGAGGGGCAGGCCCAGCTGTCCCAGCCCGCTGTACAGCAATCCGCTGGGCTCGGGCAGGCCGGCGTCGATGAGGATGGCCGGGAAGTAGCTGAGGTAGATGTAGTTGGCGACATACATCAGAAACCAGAAACCGAGCACCACCACGGTCCGGCGGAGGTAGGGAGGCCGGAACAGCTCCGAGACGCTTCCCCGCTCATCGGTCTTCTCAGCGGGGATCTCCGGCACCGGTGGCAGGTCGCGGCCGAGCTGCGTACGGCACCGCTCCTCCATGCTCACCACCAGTGCTTCCGCCTCGGCCCCGCGTCCATTGAGGACCAACCAGCGTGGGGACTCCGGCAGGTAACGGCCACGCATCACGAAGATCAGCAGGGCTGCGACAGCGCCGACGCCGTAGACCAGGCGCCAGCCGACGGTACCGGTGCCCAGCAGCCATATCGCGATGAACGGCGTGGCGGCGAGTCCCGCCGCTCCCCAGAGATAGTTCAGCATCACATAGCGACCTCGCTTCTTGGCCGGTGCCAGCTCGGAGATCAAGGTCGCGGCAAGGATGATCTCCGCCCCGGTCGCCACTCCTGACAGGAACCGGAACGCGGTCAAGGACCAGACGTTCCAGGACAGTGCTGTGGAAAGGGCGGAGACGGCGACGGCGGCTACCGTGACCATCATGGCCACGCGCCGTCCCCGGAGGTCCGCCAGTCTGCCGAGCAAGTAGGAGCCGACGGCATAGCCGGCGAGGTTGGCGGCGACAGGGTAGGCCACCTGCGCTCCGGTCAACCCGAGCACCTCGCGCATCGTGGGCAGCGTGTAGGCGAAGGTGCTGATCTCGTAGAACCCGAAGAAGTACGACAGCCCGACCACGGCGAAGACGGGGAGCCGCAGCCCCATCCGAGGCAATCGGTCGATGCGCGCGTTGAGCTGGGCAACCAACTGGGGCGTCTTCGGCGGTGCGGTCATGGCTACTCCGTACATGGTGAGGCGGCCCAGGGGGCCGGGTGTGGGTGGTGCTTTCTTGCCCGTGGCCGCTTGCAGGGGGCGGCCGCCCGGTTCTCGGGGTGCCCTGACCGCTGGATGAAATCCGCGTTGTAGTCGCTGCTTACGGAGATGAGGGTGGGGTTTTCCGTCGGCCAACGGCACACCACCGACCGTCCGTGGAAGGGGGTTCTATCTTGAGTGGCACATCAGTGCGTGTCCAACATCAATCTCGCATAGATCCATAGATGCGGCGCATGGATATGTCCTTGTGGCACCTGAAGACATGCACGGCGGTGACACATGCCGCCGGCTTCACGGCTGCCGCACATGGGCTGCGTGTCTGCGGCGCTGTTGGCGTCTCCCTACAGCGAGACCCGACGGATGGTGGCGGCCTCCACGTCTTCTTCGCTGAACCGCACGGCCTTCACGTCTCCGGACGCGAGCATCGCGGTCTGATCAGCGTGGTATGCGGAGCTGGGGTCATCGGACTGCGAGTACGCCAGAATGCTGTACGCCTCAACACCGGTGGTGGTGAACCCAATCCAGAGACGGAACCCCGTTCCGTGCACCACATCGGGATAGCCCTGTCCGCGGACGAAGCCATGAGCAGTCTCGATCTTGTTGTACTGGCCGGGCTCTCCCGGGCCGCCAGGGACCGGGTACGGTCGGCCGTTCTTGGTGACGTACTGAGCACTGCCGACCGCGATGTCCGCACCGATGTCGTCGAGGTCCGTCATCGCCCGGCGCATCGCCTTGAGCACGCCGATTCCGTACTCCAGGTTGATGCCGCTGGGCGTGGCCAGGGCCTGGTCGACCCGGAAAGGGACGGAGAAGCACTGCTCGGGCGGGACGCTGTCAGCGCCGGCGAAGTGCGCGTAGAACCGCCGCCACAACATCGCGCCGCGGCTGTCGATGTGTTCGCATCCGTCCCATGCCCGAAGTACGCGCGCCGCATCGGCGAGTTCCTCGGAGCCGTCCTCTTCGCAGGCCGAGCACACGGCATCACGCCACAAGGTGGCCGACCACACCTCGTCGCGTTCCGTTGCCGCGTGGAGGTCGGCGAGGGTCACCGACCTGCTGGACTCAGCCAGCAGTCGCTCGATCATCGCGAGCCCGCTGCGCGTCCGCAGCGTGCGCGCGCGTCGCTCGTTGCCCACGATCTTCGGGTGGCCCTCCAGACGGATATGGGCATGGTTGGTCCAGTGCGAGTCGTTCTCGTTCGCTACGTAGTCGCGGCGCGAGAGCCTGGGGAGTCGTGAGACGCCGATGATGCCCTGGACCGGAGCATCCGGGTCCGTTGCCCATTCGTCGGCGGACGTCGAACCGTCCAGGACCGCCACCGGAACGCCGTTCATCATGATGGAGCCCTCATGGAGCGTGGGTGACCGATCCAGCTGAGCGTCCGAGACGTTGGGGATCGCGGTTCGGTCGGCATAGAGCACGTCGCCGTTCCGATCGGCCACGGCGAGGTTGCGCCAGCCGACGCCGAGGTGTTTCTGCGATCGCTCGTCCGCCTCTTGAACCGTCTGGGCGGTCATCAGGTCGAGTTGCTGGTCGAGCCAGCGGACACTCATCCCGACCTCGCGCATACAGTAGGCATGTCGGTGGTCTCGCGGATACTGCTCGCCACCGAGCAGCGGCCCGTGATGCGTGCTCAGAAACGTGCGCTGCACGGTGTCTTCTGCTCCGTCTCGCACGACGGGGCATTGGACGGTGACTTCGGACATCGGTCGCGAGGCGCCGTCGTAGAGATACGAGGTCGAACGATGCGGGTCGAGGTCCAGCCGGTAGACCGAGAATCGGGGGCTCAGCGAGGAGGTTCCTGCATAGGCGATGTGGTGGGTGAATCCGGTCATGACGAACGGCAGGCCCGGCACGACTGAGCCGTACACGTCGAGCACTCCAGGGATCGTCAGATGCATCTCCCTGAAGCTGTCCGGACCGGACCAGTACCAGTGCGGATTCGCGTAGAGCATGCCTCGGCCCGACGCGGTGACCTCCCCGCCCAGAGCGAGCATGTTGCTCTGCTCGGGAACGGAGTCGGTCGGCGGAGCGGCCTTCAGCCACTCGGCATGGTCTCCCTCGGTGCCGGCGATGATCTGGGGGATCAGTGCGACCGAGCTCCGGAAGAGGTTCCAGTGCAGGGCCTGCCTGAAGACGTCCTCGGTGTCGATCGGGATGAGCCACGTCCGAGGGTCGAACCGTGGATCGTCGATGCCGTGCTCAGCGGCGTGCCTCAAGTATTGGTTGTAACCGGCCGCATAGCCGTCGCACATCTGCCGGACCGGCTCCGACGGACCCGACGACACCGAAGGGGAGAGAATCCGCCGCAGTGTCCCCGATTCTTGCAGGTAGCGCCAGAAGAGATCGCTCTGCAGGTTGGTGACGCCCTTGATCGGACCGTGTTCGAGCAGCCGATCCGGCCCGTACACGCGAGAACGGTCGCCACGAAGAGTCATCCACCTGTCCGCCAGGAGTCCGAGATTCTGCTCCGCAGACGCATAGCCGGCACCACGTCCCAGCTCGAAGTGAGAGTCGGCGGTGACGTGGGGTACGCCATGTTTGGTATAGCGGATGGTAGTTGGCATATCGCTCATTTCGGATTCCTGTGGTGAGTGATCGGTCGCGAAGCCCTGGCTCGGGTGTCCCTGGGCGGGTGATGGGCTCCTCTTGGGTGCGGTTGTGGGGACTCAACACTCCTACGTCGGATCTCGGCAGTCCAAGACCGATCGTCGATACCGACTACCGCCGTTCGCCTTGCTTCCGGTCTGCGTCCGGCCGGTTCCGCGGGTGGAGCAGCAAGGCGCGGCGTGCGGTGGCAGCCATGGCCTCGTCCACCATCTCGCCCTCGAACAGCACGGCGCCCGATCCGGTGGCCTGTGCCGCCTCCACCGTGGCTATCAGCCGTTCGTAGCGGGTGAGTTCCTCCGGTGTGGGGGAGAACACCTCATTGATCACCGGGACATGGGACGGGTGGACCGCCATCATGCCTTCATAGCCGAGGGCACGATTCTGGACGGCGAATTCCCGCAGCCCGGCGAGGTCGGTGATACGGGTCCACAGCCCGGTGACCGGGTTGGGCACATCGGCCGCCCGGGCGTCGAGCAGGACGCGGGAGCGCAGCGTCAGTGTCTCGGTTCCCTCCGGGCTCCAGCGGTAGCCGACTGCACCTTCGATGTCGCCGCCGGAGGTCGCGAGCGCGCCCAGGTACGCGATGCGACGAGCCGCCCTGGCGATGTGGTACGCCTCCCGCAGACCCCGGGCCGTCTCCAGCAGGGGGACCAGGGCGATGCTGCCCTCGGGCAGGTCCTGCTCGTGTTCGCACCAGCTGAGCAGCCGGTCGGCGATCCGTATGTCCTGGGCGCAGCGTACCTTCGGCAGGATGAGTCCGGTGAGCCCGGGGCGTGCCAGCGTGCGGAGCTCCGCCGCTTGCGCCCAGCCGTCGAGCGGGTTGATCCGTACGAAAAGCGCCGTCCGTTGCCCGGGGTCCTCCGCGGCGAGGGCGAGAGTGTCGGACACGTGTGCACGGGCGAGCGGCTTGTCCGCTTCGGGTACCGCGTCCTCCAGGTCGAAGATCACCGCATCCGCGCCGGCCGCCTGGGCCTTGGGCAACCAGTCGGTCCTGGTTCCGGGGACGAAGAGCAGGGAGCGCAGCGGAGGCCGGACCGGGAGTGGCTCGCGGGCCTCAGACGACATCGTTCTTCTCCAGGTCGGTCAGTTCCTTCTCGCTGATTCCCAGCCAGTCGTGGTACACGAGTCGGTTGTCCTGCCCCAGGGCCGGTCCGGTCCGCCACACCTTCCCGGGCTGCTGCCGGAAGTGCGGGAGCACCGCCTGCATCCGCACTGGTCCGAGCTGGGGGTCGTCGACAGTCACGATGTCGCCGCGTTCGGCGTAGATGGGGTCGGCGGCGATGTCCGCGGCGTCGAACACCCGGGAGGCCACGACCTCGGCGCGGGCGAACTCTCGCAGGCATTCGGGGGTCGTCCGCGCCGCGATCCAGCTCCGCAGGCCCTCGTCCAGCTCCTGGCGGCGCGCATGTTGTTGCTCGGTCGTCGTGAACTCCTCTTCGGGCAACCCGAGCAGGGCGGCCACATTGCGCACCGAGCGCGGTGTCGCGGAGGTCACGGTGATCCAGTCGTTGTCCCTGGAGCGGTAGGTGTTGATGACGGCTGCCGGCGCGACCGCCAGTTGGTTCCCGGACCGCCCGGGGGCCTTCCCCAGCTGGTCGTGGATGATGACCTGCCATTCGACGAGCCGGAACAACGGCTCGAAGAGGGCGAGGTCGATCCATTCACCGTCGAAATCGGCGTCGCGTTCGCGGCGGTGCAGGGCCGCGAGCACGGCGTAGGCACCCATCAGGCCGGTCACCGCGTCACCGTGCGAGAAACCGGTGTGCACCGGAGGGCCGTCGGTGAACCCGGTCAGATGGACGACGCCGCTGCGGGCTTCTCCCATCTTCCCGAAGCCGGGTGCGTCAGCGAGTGACGAGGTGGCGCCGAACCCGGATATCTGCAGGAGCACGGCCTTCGGGTTGATCCGGTGCACCGATTCCCAGTCGAGTCCCCAGCTCCGCAGCCGACGGGCGCGCAGCGTGACGATGACGACATCGGCCCAGGCGACGAGCCGCTCCGCGACGGCCCGACCCTCCGCTCGATGCAGGTCCAGGGTGACCGAGCGCTTGTTGCGTCCGGCGACTTTGAACCACAGGGAGACCCCGTCACGTCGAGGGCCCATGGCGCGGGCGGCGTCCCCGGTGGTCGGTGGCTCGACGTGCACCACATCGGCTCCCTGGTCGGCAAGCAACGAGCCTGCCAGGGGGCCGGCGACCACATGGGCGAACTCGACCACCTTCAGGCCGCTCAACTGCCCGCTTCCGGCGGTGTTCGGATCCGGCACGACGCGCTCCCTCGGCAATGTTGTGCTTTCTCTTCTCCGCCATGGCGTCCCGGACGCAGCTGGGGAGAACCTCAGCATGCCGAGAGGGAGAAATTCCTGTCCAGCAACAAAATTGCAGCAATACATGAGCAATGTGCATCAATGATGGGCTGTGTTGCGGCCCGCGCAGGTCGAGGCGCGGGAGCATCTGCACCGGCTTGTCGCACCGCGTGAGGTCATGTCGGCTCGGCTCCATGGAAGTGGGACCGGCAGGGGGACTGGCCTGGCGGGCGAGCTGCCAGTGCTCCGCATCTGCTGTGCCCTCTGCGCTACCCCTCCGCATTAATTCCAGGCTGATCTACAATCCAGCGTCATGGATCTGTCGTTGCGCCAGATGGAGGCATTCGCGGCGGTCGCCCGGGCCGGCAGTTTCACCACCGCGGCGGGTGAGCTGCATGTTTCGCAGTCCGCGCTGAGCCGGACGGTCGCTGAACTGGAGCGGACGCTGCGGGTGCAGTTGCTGGTGCGGGACACCCGCAACGTGGCACTCACACCCCAGGGAGCCGAGCTGCTGGCGGTCGCGGAACGTGTGCTCTCCACCCACCGCGCGGAGATGAAACAGCTCGACCGTTACCTGTCCGGGGAGCGCGGAACGGTCACGATCGCCACGCTGCCGTCCGTGGCGGCCGTACTGCTCCCACCAGTGATCTCGACGCTGCACTCCGAGCGCCCGGAGATCAACGTGTGCATACTCGACGGGCTGGCCCGCGGCGTGCTCGACCATGTCATGGCCGGCGAGGCCGACCTGGCGATCACCGTGCCCCGGCAGCTGCCCGAGGGCCTGGTCGCCCGGCCCTTCGTTCAAGACCGCTTCTTTGCCGCGGTGCCCCCCGGCCACCCGCTCGCCGAACGGCAGGAGCTGCGCTGGTCCCACCTGGCCGGTGAGCAGTTCGTTTCCATCGGGGCCGACTCCAGTGTGCGGTTCTTCACCGACGCGGCGTTCGCACAGGCTGATGTACGGGTGGCGGGCGTCGTCGAGGCCCGCAGTGTCGCCACTGTCGGCGGGCTGGTCGCGGCGGGACTGGGGGTGACCGTGTTGCCCGCGCTGGTTCAGGCGCTGATGATTTTCGCCGCCCTCACGCACCGGCCGATCGGGGACCCGGTCGTGGAGCGCAGGCTCGATATCGTCATCCGTGCCGAACGGGCCCTGTCTCCCGCGTCCCAGCATGTGCTGGAGCTACTGGGAAGACTCCGCGTCACCGGTCACGAGCTGCCGGCCGGGGTGAGCTGGACGGAAGGAGCACCAGGCACGGACGGAACAGCCCAGCAGGCGGATGCCCCGGCTCAGCCCCGCCCGTCGACGGACAGCTCCCAGTCGAGTTCCCACACCCGTACCGTCCCGTCGAAGTCCCCGGAGATCACATGACGCCCGTCGGGCGTCGGTGTGAACGCCGCGATTCCCTGTCCCTTCGCGTCGAGGCGTAGCGCGCCCTGCCCGGTGCGGGCGTCCCAGATCTCGATGCCGCCCGACTTGTCGCACATCACGAAGGCGCCGTCGGCGGTGAGGCGGGCACCGGACGACGTATAGGTCGCGAACGTCCCCAGGCAGGCGCCGGTCGTGGTGTCCCACAGGCGTACGGTGCGCTCCTCGTGGTCGCCGCCGGACAGGGCGTGCCGGCCGTCGGGGCTCAGCCACACCGACCTCACCGCACGGGCGTGCCCGGTCATAGTGCGCAGACAGCGGCCGCTGTCGAGGTCCCACAGGCGGACCTTCTTGTCGTCGCCGCCCGAGACGGCGAGGCGGCCATCGGCGGCCGTCCACACCGCGTTGATGGCCGGGTCGAAGCCCTCCAGGGCGCGCACCTGCCGGTCCGCCTCCAGGTCCCACAGTCGCAACCGGTGGCCAGGGCCGCCGATCAGGGTATGTCGGCCGTCCGGCAGGAGACGGATCGCGGAGCCGTACGCGTCCGGGTCGAACTCGCGCAGGCAGGCGCCGTCGGTGACGTCCCACAGCCCGGCCCTGCGGTCGCGGCCCAGGGACAGCAGGCGTTGTCCGTCCGGGCTGAGGCTGATCTCCTCCACCAGGTGGGTGTGACCCTCCAATACGCCGGTGCAGGCCCCGCTTTCGACATCCCACAGCCGAATCGTGCGGTCGGCGCTCGCGGACGCGGCGAGCCTGCCGTCGGCAGACAGGTCGAGCTGGGTGACGTAGCCGGCGTGCCCGGTCAGTTCGCGGGCGAGCCAGCCCGAGCGCAGTCCCACCCGGGTGGCCCGCCGCTGCAGGCGCCGCCAGCCGGCGAGTGCATGGGGCGCGCGCTCGTAGCCGGGGGTCGAGCGTGCCTGGGTGAGCCGGCCCAGGGCGCGCGGCAAGTTGCCGTCGGCCAGGGCCTGTTCGGCCTCGCCCACCAGGGCGTCGACCTGCCCGCCGAGGGTGTTCAGCTCGGCGGGCGGCAGCGGGCGGCTGAGCTGGGGTGGCGCGGTGTAGTGGCCGGGCAGCTGCCAGGAGCGCACTGTGTCGTCCTGCGCGGCGGAGATGCCGTGGCGTCCGTCGGGCGAGAGCCACACCGCGCTCACCGTTCCGCGCCGCCCGCGGAAGGTGCGTACGCAGCAGCCCCTGGTCAGGTCCCAATAGCGCACGGTGAAGTCCTGCCCGCCGGACAGCGCGTAGCGGCCGTCCGTGCTCATGGCCAGGGATTCGACACCGTGCAGTGGCGCCATGAGCGTGCGCAGGCAGGTGCTGCCGGACTCCAGGTCCCACAGGTGGATCGAGCTGCTGTGTCCGCTCAGCGCCCGTCTGCCGTCGGCGCTGAAGCACAGCGACCACACGAACGAGTGCTCCCCGCCGTGCAGTTGGCGCGAGGTGCCGTCAGCAAGATTCACCAGATACAGGGTGCCGCTGGTTCCGCCCGCGAGGGCGTGGCGGCCGTCCGGGCTGACTTCGACGCGAGGTCGAGAACGCGGGCCAGGGCCGCGCGCGGTCCGCCCTCGTGCAGGCGCCGGTTCACGATCCGGTCACGCAGGCTGCCCCCGTCGACGTACTCCGCGAACACCCGCGGCACACCATCCAGCGTACGGACGTAGAAGCAGCCGCAGACATGCGGATGCAGCCCCAGCGACACCCACGCCTCGGCCTCGGCGACGAACCGCGCCCGCCCGGCCGCGTCCTGGAACACATCGGCGCGTGGGCTCTTGACCGCCAGATCGGTGTCCCAGCGCAGGTGCCGTACCCGGTGGACCAGACCCATCGCGCCCTGCTCGTGCACGCGGGTGACCTCGTACCGGCCGTCGATCACCTCACCGATCCGCCACTGCGTCACAGTCCCGCCCTTTCTCCGCTTCTCCGCCACGTCGCTCAGGTACGCCGCTACGTCGCTCACGTACGCCGCAATGTCGCTCAGTTGCGCCGCGATGTTGCCCGCGAGGCCCGGTTCGGTCAGCCGGCGTGCGGCAGCAGGGCGCGGCGCAGCTCGTCCGCGCTCTGGAAGCCGATGGCGGGCTGCTCGGTCAGGGCCCGGTCGATGACCTCGGCCAGTCGCCGCTCGATGCGTGGGTCGCGTTGCCGGATCGGCACGGCCGGTGCCTGGAGGACGATCTGCCACGGGTCCCTGTCGCGCGGGAAGTCCCGCGGCGTGTGGCCGGTGAGCGCGTGGTAGAGACAGGCGGCGAGCGCCCACACATCCACGGCCGGTGCGGCCTTCTTGAAGTTGATGACCTGCTGACGGGGCATGAAGTGCGGTTTGCCCGCAGTTGATCCGGTACGGGTCAGGCCGCTGAGACCGGCCTGGTCGAAAGCCTTGGCGATACCGAAATCGGCGACCTTGGCCGTCGTGGAGCCTTCGGCGTTCTCCTGCAGCAGGATGTTGGACGGGGTCAGATCGCGATGCACCACGCTCCGGCCATGGGCGTGGTCCAGACCTTCGAGGACCTGTACGGCGATACGGACCGCCTGCGCCGCGGGCAGCCGGCCGTGCCGCTGCCGGAGCACCTGGTCCAGGCTGCCGCCGGTGCAGAACTCGGTGGTGAAGTAGAAGGTGCCGTCGGCGAAGCCCGAGTCGTACAGGGCGGCGATGTTCGGGTGCCGCAGGGCCCCGGTGAGCTCCGCCTCGCGCAGAAAGCGCGCCCGAGCGTCGGCGTTGGCCGCGACCTTCGGCAACATGACCTTCAGCGCCACCTGCTTGCCGCTCGACCCGTGCCGGGCCAGATACACGGCCCCCATCCCGCCCCGGCCCAACTCCCGCAGCAACTCGTAACCGGCGATCGGGGCCAGGTTGGGGCGCCCGCTCTGGGCCAGGTCGAGCAGCAGCCGGGCCACCGCGGACGGCTCCGACCGACAGTCGGAGCACAGGAATTCGCCGGACCGGCCGGACATCTCGGAACCCACCTCACGCCCGCACTTCGCGCAGCGCGCGAGTGTCAGCGTGCGCGGTGCGCTGATACCGACGCGGAACACCGTGTCCCCGAGCCGGATCTCGTCGCCGTCGCCCAGGTCGTGCTCGGGGTACTGGATGGCCGCGCCCTCCTCGGGCGTCTGGCCCTTCTCCCGCTGGCCGATCTTCCGGCCGTTGACGAAGGTGCCGTTCATGCTGCCGAAGTCGCGGATGCGGATGTCCGGTGGATTGATGTCCAGGAGACAGTGGTGCCGGGAGACCGTGCTGTGGTGTTCGTCGTTGGGCAGGCGCGGCGAACAGTCCGTGCTGCGGCCGAGCACACAGGTGGTGCGCTCGGTGAACACATACTGCGCCGGGTCGAGCCGGCCCTTGACGAGGGACAGAGTGACGGTGGCCGGGGGCGTCATCGTGCGGTGTCCTGCCTTTCCGGGCGGTGGCCGGTTCCGGAGCCGCGTCCGGAAGGGCCGACAGAACCAGGTTCGGTGCCGGTGAAGTCGAGGGTGCCGTCGACGGCGTCGATCCGGACCACCGCGCCGTCGCCGAACCGTCCGGCCAGCAGAGCGCGCCCCAACGGCTGGACAAGCAGCTGCTCGACCGTCTGCTCCACCGCGCGGGCACCCGAGCGTGCCCCCGTGGCACGGGCGAGCAGCAGGTCATACGCGCCCTCGGTGGGTGCGATCGAGATATCCCGTTCGGCGAGCCGGGCCCGGACCCCGTCGAGCACCTTGTCCAGGACTCGGCGCAGCGCCACCTCGTCGAGCGGCTCGAAGACCACGACCTGCCCGATGCGGCCCAGGAGTTCGGGCCGCAGCTCGCGGGCGAGCGCGGCATGGATCCGCTCGGCGGCTGCCGACTGCCCGGCCGCGGCGGGGGAGTCGGGGCGCTTTGGCGGGGCGAAGCCGAGCGGCGGCGGGGGCCCTGCGGCCTCGGCGTCCTGCCGCGTGCCGAGGTTGGAGGTGAGGATGACGACCGACTCGGTGAAGGAGACCTGCCGCCCGCGTGAGTCGGTGAGCCGGCCCTCGTCGAAGATCTGCAGAAAGATGTCCAAGACCTCCGGGTGCGCCTTCTCCACCTCGTCGAAGAGGACCACGCTGTGCGGATGGTCCCGCAGCGGCCCGCTGAGCTGGCCCTCGCGGTCGTGCCCGAGGTACCCGGGCGGCGCGCCGAGCAGCCGGGACACGGAGTGGCGCTCCTGGTACTCGGACATGTCGATACGGATCAGGCGCCGCTCGTCGTCGAAGAGGAACTCCGCGAGCGCCTTGGCCAGTTCGGTCTTGCCCGTGCCGGTCGGCCCGGCGAACAGGAACACCCCGACGGGCCGCCGTGGATCCCCGAGGCCGGACCGTGCGGTGCGCACCGCGTCGGCGACCGCACGCACGGCATGGTCCTGGCCGACGACGCGGCGGCGCAGCCCCTCCTCCATGCCGAGCAGCCGCTCCGCCTCGCCCGCCGTGATCCGCTCGATCGGCAGCCGGGCACGCGCGGCCACGGCGGCGGCGATGTCGCCGGGCCGCACCCGGACGGGGCCGCGCGGCACCGGGCCGGGACTGAGGGTGGCGATACGGGCGGCCGCACACGCCTGGTCGAGCATGTCGATCGCCTTGTCGGGCAGCCGCAGTTCGGGCAGATGGCGCACGGTCAGGTCGACGGCCGCCTCCGGTACGTCCGCGTCGATCTCCACCCCGTGGTGCGCGGCCATCGACTCGCGCAGCTTCTCCAGGATCGCCACGGCCTCGTCCCGGCCGGGCTCGTCGACCCAGACCACCTCGAAGCGGCGCTGCAGCGCCGGATCCGACTCGATCCAGCGCCGGTACTCACCCGGTGTGGTCGCCCCGAGGCATCTCACGTCACCGCGCGCCAGGGCGGGTTTGAGGATGTTCGCCGCATCGCTTGCGCCCTTACCGCCCGCGCCGAGCACGGTGTGCACCTCGTCGATGAAGAGAATCAGCTCCGGCACCTGCCGGGCTTCCTTCAGCACTGCCTCAAGGCGCTCCTCGAACTCTCCCCGGAACGCGGCCCCGGCGAGCAGCGCCGCCATGGACAACTCCACCACCCGGGCCTCGGCCAGCACGGCGGGCGCCCCCGGCTCGGTCAACCGGGTGGCCAGGCCCTCCACGATATTGGTCTTGCCGACCCCCGCATGCCCCACCAGGATCGCGTTGGCCTTGCGCTGCCGGATGAGGACGCGGGCCAGAGTGCGCAACTCCTCTTGCCGACCGATCAGTTGCGGCAACCTGCCGGAGCGGGCGAGTTCGGTCAGATCGCGGCCGTACAGGTCGAGGACGGGCGTCGGATGCGGAGCGCGGCGGGGGGCCTCGGCGGGCGGATCCGGGTCGGGGTTGGGTTGGGGTGGTTCGGCGGGCGGATCCGGGGTGGGCTTGGGCCGGGGCGCTTCAGTGGGCCGGTCGGGGGCGGGACGGGGTGATTCGGTGGCCTGGTCGGGCTTGGGGTCGGGCCGGGGTTGTTCGGCGGCCCGGCCGGGGTCGGGGTCCGGCCGGGGTGGTTCATGGTCACGTACGGCCGCGGCAGCCCGCCCCTGATCGTTGGGGAAGAACGCGGCCCGCGCATCCTCGACCCCCAGTTCCCGCAGCACCCGAGCCGCCGTCGGCAGCGGCAGCCCAAGCACCGCCCGCAACAGATCGACCGTCCCGGCTGTCCTGTCCCCGGCCAGCTCCCCGGCCCTGATGAACGCCCGTCGCGCCGTCCGACTGCGCTGCGGCACGGCGGCTGGGGCGGGCGGGGGCGGCGGGGCGTCGACGGTGAGCGCGGCGCGCAGCCGACGCCGGAAGGTCTGGGGGTCCACCTTGGCGAGGGCGAACCGGCGCCGCAGGGCCCGGACGTTCGCCTCGACCGCGTCGCGGCGTGCCGGGGTCAGGCTGCTGGCGCCGAGTACCTCTCGTAGGTCGTCGCGGCACAGGTTGGCCAGGCCCAACAGCAGGTGCTCCGGCTCCACTTGAGGCGCACGCCCGGCGCGGGCCTCGATCCGGGCCAGGCCCAGGGCGAGGGCCACGCTGTCGCTGTACGGCTTGATCACGCGCTCTCCTCGACGGTCGGCTGACGGCCCGTGCTCGTCAAACACTTTCCTTGCAAGGGCCTTCCTCGGCGGCCGTTTTGCAGCCCCGTCCTGATCACGCGCCTTCCCCGGCGGCCGGTTCCCGACCCGTCCTGATCAGGCGCCCACACCCGCGGCCAGTTCCCAGTCCAGCTCCCACCTGCGCAGCGCCTTGTCCCGGCCGGCGGCCAGGACGAGGCACGCGTCCGGGCTGAAGCACACCGACTGGGAGCGGCCGGTCGCCCCGAAGCCCGGCGGATCGCCCCGGACATGGTCGCCCCAGGTGTTCAGCGCGCTCGGGCGGGCCCATCAGGACGGCCCTGACCGAGTCCTTGTGCCCCCGGAAGGTGCGCAGACACTGGCCGCTCGCCAGGTTCCAGACCCGTACGGTGTGGTCGTCGCCGGTGACGGCGTACAGGAAATCGGCGCTCAGCGGCACGGAGTTGACCTCACCGACGGGCGCCCCGACCGTGCTGACGCACTTGCCCTTCGCGTCGGCTCGCCCGCTTGGGTTGGCCCAGCACGACTCCGGTCAGGACCAGGGCCAGTCCGCACAGTTGCCGAACGGTCAGCACCTCTCCGGCGAACACGATGCCGAGCAGTACGCCGGTAACGGGGTTGAACAGTCCGATCAGTCCGACCGTTCCCGCGGGCAGGTGTCGTAGCCCATGGAACCAGGCGGCGAAGGCCAGCGCGGTGGCGACCAGGGTGACGTAGCCGAAGGCGAGGAGCGTCGGCGGGGAGAGCGCGGGCGGAGGACCCTCCACGGCCGCGGCGACCGGGAGCAGGAACAGACCTCCGGCGGTGAGTTGCCATGCGGTCGAGGCGAGCACATCGGTACCGGCGCTCCACCGTTTGGCCAGGATGTGACCGAAGGACGACACCAGCATGGCGGCGGCCGAGGCCAGGACTCCCGGCACGCTCACCCCTTCCACCCCGGTGAGCAGCATGAGGCAGACCCCGCCGAGTCCGATCGCGGCGCCTGCCAGGTGGGCGGTCCGGGGTCGCTCGGACACCAGGGGCCAGGCGATGAGCATCATCGTCAGCGGGGACAACGCCATGACGGTCGAGGCGACGCTCGTCGGAAGCAGTTGGGAAGCGGCGTAGACGAGGACGAAGAACACGCTCATGTTGAGCAGCCCGAGCACCGCGGACCGCCACCACCACGCCCCGCGCGGCCGTTGCCTGCGCAGGCCGAGCAGGACGAGGCCGGCCGGCAGGGCTCGCAGGGCGGCTCCATAGAGCGGGCGGCCGGCCGGCAGGAACTCGTGTGTGACGAAGTAGTTGGTTCCCCAGGCCACCGGTGCGACTGCGGTCAGTGCCACCCGACGCATATTGGCTTCCATGGAAGCGAATATAGCTTCCTGGGAAGCTATATTGGTATGCATGGAGCACGGTGAACGATTGGACCGCGTGGCCCGCATCCAGGCCGACTGGCGCCGCGAGCGCCCCGATGTCGACATCACCCCGCAAGGAGTGATCGGCCGACTGCACCGCCTGGCCGGCCGGCTCACCGAGGAACTCTGCCTCGTCTACGGCCGCTACGGCCTCGGTGAGGGCGAGTTCGACGTCCTGTGCGCACTGCGGCGCGCCGGTGAGCCCTATGAACGGGCACCCGGCGAACTCGCTGCGCACACCATGGTCACCACCGGCGCGATGACCAAGAGAATCGACCGCCTGGAGCGGGCCGGACTCGTCACCCGCCGCCGTTCCGACGACGACCAACGCGGCCGGATCGTCGCCCTCACCAGACCTGGACGCGAACTGATCGACCGAGCGTTCACCGACCACATGCGCAACGAACGCCAACTGCTGGACCTGCTGACGCCCACCGAGGCCGAGTCACTCGAAACGCTGCTCACCACCTGGCTCTCCCGCATGGAACACCCGTGAAGTCCCGGCGCCGCCGTCCCGCGTGATTCTTCCGCCCGACGCCTCTGCCGTCCGGTGCCTGGTTAATGCATACTTTCCAGGCAGCGAAGTGGTGTCCGGTTTGTCATCGGGGGGACGACGCCCGGCGAAGGGAGAAGCCGATGTCAGTGCCCCGCCCGGTGGACGGATCCCGGCCGATGGCCGAGGAGACCTGGGAACTCGCCCCCGGCCCGGTGCGCGAACCGACCAGCTCCGCCGTCCACGACCCCGAACTGCTCCGCCGGATCGCCGCGTTCGAGCGGTCGGACCTGGAATCGGTCTCGTTCCTGTGGTACGGCGACGGGCGGTGGGCGCGCTGCCGGATCCGGCGTGGGCCGGCCGTCACGGTCGCCTTCCTTCTGCTGGACGGTCCGCCGGCCGGGCTGACGCCCCGAGAAGTGGACGTGGTGTCGCTGGTCGCGCTGGGGCTGTCCAACCGGGAGATCTCCAGCCGACTCGGCACCAGTGTCCGGACGGTGACCACGCAGGTGGAGCGGCTGCTGAGGAAGACGGGGCAGGAATCGCGGGCCGGGCTCGGCGCGATGGCCGTCGACCGTGAGCTGGTGCGGCTGCCGCTGCCCGGCGGGGTGGACCGCGGGTCCGGGATCAGAGTGCTCGACCTGGAACGGCTGGCCGCCGACGAGCCGTCGCGCCCCCCGGGGCTGCGCCGGGTGAGCGGCGGCCGACGTCCGCTGCGGGTGGGCACCATCGCGCTCGGTGGCGCGTTCGCCGCCGACGGCGAGGAGACCATCCGGGGCGCGTCGCTCGCGGTGCGGGACGTCAACGCGCTGGCCTGGGAATGGGGCCGGCCGGTGGAACACGTGGTGGTGGCCGTCGACCCGCTGTCGGAGGTGTCCGTACGGGCGGGGCTGGCGGTGCTGGTCGAGCAGGACGTCGACGCGATCACCAGCAGCTACGCCAGCGCGTTCAGCCCGGCGGTGTTCGACTTCGCGGCGGACTACGGGCGGATTTTCCTGCACACCAACTCCTGGACGCACAGTGTGGACGCCGTCCGGTCGGCGCCCGCGCGCTACCAGCACGTCTTCCAGAGCTGCCCGTCCGAGAACGCCTACCAGGCCGCACTGATCGCGCATCTGCGCGCGCACCCGGCGGGGTGGCGCGGGCGGGGCCGGCTGGCGGTGATCGAGCTGGACGGTTACGGCTGCTCGATCACCGGTGCCGACTTCATCGCCCGGGTGAGCGAGGTGGGCTGGGCGGTCACCGCGGTGGCCCGGGTGGGCTTGTCGGTGCGGGACACCGACGCGGTGGCGGCGGAGGCGCTGGGGGACGGCGCGGACCTGGTGGTGGTGTCACACGTGTCCCCAAAGACCGCCGCCCAGCTGCAGAACGCCCTCATCCGGGCCCGGCCGGGGCAGGAGTCGTACCACATCTACACCCCGTCCCTGCCGGGGTTCGCCCGGCATCTGGAGCCCGGGGGAGGCGGGCTGACCTGGTCCACGGTGACCGGGCGGTCCGACGACGCGCTCGGCCAGCGGTTCGCCGAGGCGTACACCCGACAGTTCGGCGTCCCGCCGGGGTGGACCCAGGCCAGCGCCGCCTACGACCAGGTACGGATGCTGCACACGGCGGTGTCCGTGACCGGGTCGCTGCGTCCGGCGGTGACCGGTGAGTATCTGCGGTCGGAGGCGTACCGGGGCGTGAACGGGACGTATCTGTTCGCCTCGCCCGGGCAGTCCGCGGCCGGTTACCCCTATGACTCCACCGACCTCGGCCTGGCGCAGCCGACCCTCACCTACCGGATGTCCGGCAGCCGTCAGGAGGCGGTGCCACTGTCCGCCTGAGCGGGCGTCGCCGGGGTCCCCGCCGGGACGGGGACCCGGTCCGCCGTGCCGGAGAAGAAGTCACGGCAGTCCAAGACCCGGCGGGGCGTGGAGCAGGGGTGGCCGAGGGCGAGGTGCAGCACCGCGTCCTCCGGTTCCACGATCACACTGGCCACCGTGGAACCCCGGTCCAGTTCGGCGTCGCGCGGGTTCGGGTGGCAGCACAGGGAGTCCGGGTGCCCGGCGTGGTCGGCGAGGATCCGGTGCCAGCCGGCCACCGACGGCTCGGGGGTCGAGGCGGCCAGTTCCAGCGCCCGCTCCTGGCGGAACACGGTGTCCGGCATCACCCGGGGACCGTGGTCGCGGGCGTCGGCGGGGTGGAGGGCGTCGAAGTGGTTGGCGTGGACGAGCAGTTCGCCCGGTCCCACCCGTCGTACGCCGATCGCCTCCGGTCCGCCCGGCCTGGCCTCCACATCGGTGCCCCGGCCCGCCTGGACCAGCAGGTAGTTGGCCGATGAGGCCCGGGGAGCGGCGCGCAGCAGTTCCTCGCCCTCCATGACGGATCCGGCGTCCAGCAGGGCCCGCAGCAGCAGGTGGTACGGCATGCCCGGCTCGCCCCGGTCGAGCGAGGTGACCAGGGCGTTGGTGAGGACGGTCAGGCCGGCCGCGTTCACGCCGAACTTGGCCAGCAGGCCCGCCTCGACCACCGACACCCAGCGTGGGCCGGCGTTCGGCGCCGCCTCCAGGAGGACGACGGTGTCATGGGCGAAGGGGATCCAGTCCCAGTTCTGGCCGGCCAGGGTGCGCGGACCGCGCACGTCGCAGAAGGAGGTGCACTCGCCGCGCCCCGGGAGACCTGTGCCTGTGCCGGTGCTGGAGCCGGTGCCGCCTGCCGCGAGCTTGCGGGCCTTGCCGGAGAACAGGATCTCGGTGCGCAGATTGAGGGCCAGGATGTCGGCGAACCCGGCGCCCGCGCCGTCGGCGACGCCCTGGATCTCCGCCAGCAGCCGGGGGTCGAAGGCGTCGATCACCGGGACGAACCGTTCGGCGAGACCGGCCGCTTCCCGCCAGGTGAGCCCGGCGAAGGTGGCGTACACGCGTTCGTAGTGGGCGAGCGAGAGCTGTACGCGTCCGGCGGCTGCCCTCCCGTACTGCCGTCCTCGCTCGGCAGGGCCGCCGTGGACGCGGACGGTCGGGGGGAGCGGGGGCGTGGCCGGGGTGTCGGTCAGGGGTGTGTTCATGCGGCGCTCTGGCCTCCGTCCACAGGGACGGCCGCTCCGTTGACGAAGGAGGCGGCGTCGGAGGCGAGGAAGAGGCACAGCCGTGCCACCTCCTCGGCGGTCCCGGTGCGTCCGGCGGGGATACGGCGCACGACCTCACGGAAGGCGTCCGGGGCCTGGGTGACGGTGGTCATCGGGGTGTCGATGACTCCGGGCAGGACGGCGTTGCAGCGGACCTGGTCGGGTCCCCATTCGACCGCTAGCTGCCGGGCGAGGGAGACGACGGCGCCCTTGCTGGCACTGTAGGCGGCGCTCGGCTCGCCCGCGTCGCCGCGCACCGCGCCGATGCTCGACAGCAGGACCACGCTGCCCGGTCCGGGGACGGCGGACATCCGCCGGCCGGCCGCGGCGGCGACCAGCAGGGAGCCTCGTGCGTTGAGGCCGAGCACGGCGTCCCAGTCGGCGGCGGTGGTGCGCACGGCGGGCTTGAAGCGGTAGACGCCCGCGCAGTGCACGACGGCGGTGGGCGCCATGCCCTCCCACAGGTCGTCGACGGCGGCGAAGGCGGCCTCGACCGATGTCTCGTCGGAGACGTCGCAGCGGACAGTGCGCACGCCGTCCCGGGCGGCGGGCCGTTCGGGTCCGGTCAGGTCGAGGCCGACGACGGACCAGCCGGTGCGGGCGGCGAGCAGGGCGGTGGCCCGGCCGATCCCCGATCCGGAGCCGGTGACCACCAGCCGCCGGGGGCGTGGCGGGGCGACGTGGGTGTCGGTCATGAGGTGTACACCCCTCCGTTGACGTTGACGGTGTGGCCGGTGATGTAGTCGGCCCCGTCGAGCAGGTAGCGGATCGCGTCGGCGACGTCCTCGCCGGTGCCGTGCCTGCCGAGGGGGACGGAGGCGGCCAGGGCGGCGCGTTCCTCGTCGAAGGTGTGTCCACTGCGGCGGGCCCGGTTGTCGATCTCCTCGCGGTGCATCGCGGTCATGACATAGCCGGGCGCGACGGCATTGACCGTGCAGCGCGGGGCCAGCTCGACGGCGAGCGTGCGCATCAGGGAGTGCGCGGCGGCCTTGGAGGCGCTGTAGGCGCCTGCGCCCGGGGTGGCGACCTGGGCGAACAGCGAGGCCAGGACGACGATCCGGCCGGGACGCGGGCCAAGCTCCAACTGCGCCCGCAGGGCGCGGACGCAGTTCAGGACGCCGAAGAAGTTGATGTCGAGGACCCGCCTGATCTCGGCGTCGGGGGTGTCGAGCAGCGCGGTCTCGGGTCCGCCGACGGCCGCGTTGGCGACCAGGGCGTCGGCGCCGTCGTAGACCGAGGCGGCGACGGCGGCCAGCCGCTCGGCGTCCTCGGGGCGGGAGACGTCGGCGACGACCCCGGTCGCGTACCGGCCGGAGGGGTCGAGGGCGCGGGCCGCGTCCACGACGTCGGGTCCGAGGTCGGCGAGGACGACCCGCCAACCCTCGGCGACCAGCCGGCGGGCGGTGGCGTGGCCGATGCCGCGTGCCGCGCCGGTGACCACGAC
>NZ_JBSGBN010000045.1:0-12136 GCF_053601275.1 Streptomyces sp. NPDC004752
GAGAGTGCGTGCCTGGGGGCACCTTCCAGCGGTAGCTGGGGGAGGGTCGCGGGGCTGGGGGCACCTCCCGGCCGAAGGCTGGGGGAGGGAATGTGACGGCAGGGCCCAGGCCGGACGGTGCGGGTGCGCGCCGTCCACGGCCACCGGGTGCCCGGAACGCACAAGCGTCTCCTTAGCGCCCCGGACGACGATCGTCATGTCAGAGCAACCCGTGCCGGCGCCACGCCAGCGGAACTCGGAGAGGTCGGAGAAAGACGTTGACGAACTTCCGGACCTTCACGGAAATAGTTCTGGAACGCACCGAAGCCCGCAGCGCCGCGGATGCCTTCATCTTCCTGCCCGACGACGCCCGCGGCTCGGTGCCCCAGCACCTCACCTTCGCCGGGCTCGACCAGGAGGCGCGCAGGATCGCGTCCTGGCTCCAGGCGCGCGGGGCCGCGGGCCGCCAGGTCCTGCTGCTCTACCCGGCGGGCCTGGACTTCATCAAGGCGTTCACCGCCTGTCTGTACGCCGGTGCCGTGGCCGTGCCCGGACCGCTGCCCACCGAGCAGGGCCAGCACTTCTCCCGGGTCTCCGGCATTCTGCGCGACGCCGAGGCGTGCGCGGTGCTCACCGACTCGGCCCACGCCCCCGAGATCTCCGCCTGGCTGGCCGCGGAGGGCATCACCGACGTGCCGTGCCTGGCCACCGACGACCCGGCACAGGGCGCCGCGGACGCCTGGCACGCCCCCGCCCTCACCCCGGACAGCCTCGCCTTCCTGCAGTACACCTCCGGCTCGACCAGCGACCCCAAGGGCGTCGTGGTCTCGCACCGCAACCTGCTCGCCAACGAGGCGGCGATCCAGCGGTCGCTCGGCACCGGCCCGGAAACCGTGTGCGGCGGCTGGCTGCCCTTCTACCACGACATGGGCCTGATCGGGCACATCCTCCAACCGCTCTACCTCGGCATCCCCGCCGTCCTGATGGCGCCCTTCAGCTTCCTCAAACGACCCGTGCGCTGGCTGAAGATGATCGGCGACTACGGGGTCACCAGCGGCGGCGGCCCCAACTTCGCCTACGACCTGTGCGTGCGCAGGGTCACCGACGCACAGCTGGAGACGCTCGACCTGTCCACCTGGACGACCGCCTGCAACGGCGCCGAACCGGTCCGGGCCGAGACCGTCCGTGCCTTCACCGAGCGCTTCGCGCCCGCGGGATTCAGGCCCGAGGCGTTCTTCCCCTGCTACGGCATGGCCGAGACGACCCTGCTGGTCTCCGGCACCCCGCGTACCGCCGCCCCCCGCGTGCTCGACGTCGACGCCGCGGCCCTGGAACGCGGCGAACTCGCCGACCCGCGTGCGGACCAGCCCACGCGTTCCCTCGTCAGCAGCGGGATCGCGCGGGACTTCGAGGTCCGCATCGTCGACCCGGAGACCCGCGTCGAGAGGTCCGCGGGACACGTCGGCGAGATCTGGCTCAAGGGCGACAGCATCGCCTCCGGCTACTGGAAGCGGCCCGAGACCAACAAGGAGATCTTCGACGCGGTGATCCGCGCCGCCACCGGCGAAGTCGAAGTCGAAGTCGACGGCGCAGGCGACGCCACCGGCGAAGGTGACGACGGCGGCTGGCTGCGCACCGGCGACATGGGAGTCCTGCGGGACGGACAGCTCTATGTCACCGGCCGGCGCAAGGAGATGGTCATCCTCGCGGGCCGCAACCTCTACCCGCAGGACGTCGAACGCGCCGTCCAGTCCGTGGACCCGGCCTTCGGCACCGGCGCGGGCGCCGTCTTCGCCGTCGAGACCGACCGCGAGCACCTGGTGGCGATCCAGGAGGTCCGCCCCGGCAGCGTCTCCGGCGACCTGCGCACCCTCGCCTCCGCGGTACAGGGCTTCATCAGCAAGGAGTTCAGCATCCCGGCCGGCAACATCCTGCTGGTCCGCCCCGGAACCGTCCGCAAGACCACCAGCGGCAAGATCCAGCGGACCCTGATGCGCAAGCTGTTCCTGGACGGCCAGATCACCGCGCTGTACGAGGTCCTGGAGCCGGCCGTCCGCGAACTGGTCGCCGCCGCCGACACCGGTCCGGCCGCCGAAGCCGGGCCCGCCGCCCCGTCCCTGGAATCGGTGGTCTGACGTGGAACACCCGCCCTACCGGCTCGCGGAGGAGTTCGACCGTTTCCTCGGCGACCCCGGCGACCCCGACGAGGTCTTCTCCTACGCCCGCTGCGCGGAACTCGACGACAACGAGGAGTTCCCCGCCGACATCTGCCGCCGCTTCGAGGAGTGGGGCCTGCCCGACCAGTACGTACCCGTCGAGCACGGCGGCCGGCTGCGCGACTACGAGCAGGTCCTCCAACTCGTCCGCGCCGTCGCCCGCCGCGATCTGACCTGCGCCATCGGCCACGGCAAGACCTACCTCGGCGGGGTCTGCGTGTGGGTGGCGGGCTCCGCTGCGCAGGGCGCCCGGCTCGGCGCCGACATCATGGCCGGGGTCCCGGTCTCCCTCGGGCTCACCGAACGCGCCCACGGCAGCGACCTGCTCGCCGGCGAGGTACACACCGACGCGACGGCGGACACCGCGGACCACTGGCTGGTCAGCGGCGAGAAATGGCTGATCAACAACGCCACCCGGGGGTCGGTGCTGTCGCTGCTGACCCGCACCCGCCCGGACGGGGGCCCGCGCGGCTTCAGCGTCCTCCTCGTCGACAAGCGCGAACTCGACGAGGCCGGCTACCGCCACCTTCCGAAGATCCGCACCCACGGCATCCGCGGCGCCGACATCTCGGGCATCGCCTTCGACGGCGCCCGCGTGCCGCGCACCGCCCTCGTCGGTGCCGAGGGCGCCGGTCTGGAGATCGTGCTGAAGGCGCTCCAGCTCACCCGCACCATGTGCGCGGCGCTGTCGCTCGGCGCCGGCGACCACGGGCTGCGGCTCGGTCTGGACTTCGCCGAGGAGCGCGAGCTGTACGGCCGGCGGCTGATCGACCTCCCGCAGGCCCGGCATGTGCTGACCGGCGCCGCCGCCGACGTCCTGCTGCACGAGGCGGTCGCGCTGGTCGCCGCCCGCGCCGTGCAGAGCCAGACCGCGGAACTCGGCGTCACCTCGGCCGTCACCAAGTACCTGCTGCCCACCGGCACCGACCAGATCCTCGCCGATCTGACCGGGCTGCTCGGCGCCCGCGCCTTCCTCAAGGGCGTCCACGCCGACGGCCGGTTCGCCAAGCTCCAGCGCGACCACCGCATCGTCGGACTCTTCGACGGCAACACCCTGGTCAACCTCAACTCCCTGATCAACCAGTTCCGGTCACTGGTACGCGGCTTCCGGCGCGGCACCGGCGACACGGCGGGCGGCGCCACCGCCTGCGATCTCGGCGCACCGCTGCCGCCCCTGGACCCGACGAAGCTGTCACTCGTCGCCCGGCACGGCAGCGGACTCATGGCGGGGCTCGCCGCCTCCGTCGAGGAGATCACCCGGCGCGCGGGCCACGACCCCGCGCTCGGCCCGGTCGCCGAGGCCGCGCGGCGGCTGCTCGCCGTCACCACCGCGGTGCACACCGAGATGGAGGAGTACCAGGGCGCGCTCACCGAGGTACCGCCCGCCGCCTTCGAGGTCGCGCGCCGCTACACCCTGTGCTGGGCCGGAGCGGCCTGCCTCGGCCTGTGGACACACAGCGCCGACCGCTTCCTCGGCGCCCCCGGCGAAGCAGGCGACCCCGGAGCCCCCGAAGACGCAGGCGTCCCCGGAGCCCCCGAAGACGCAGGCGTCCCCGATGACGCAGGCGACCTCGGCGAACCCGCCACCGGGGCGCTGTGGCGCGACGGCCTGTGGCTGCACACCGCCCTCGACCGGCTCCTGGTCCGCCTCGGCGAACCGGCGGCGGCCGGCCCCGAGACCTACGAAGAACTGCTCGGCGCCCTGCGGGCGGCCCGCTCCTCGGGCCGGCTGTTCTCGCTGCTGCCGCAGCGGGGCCCCGAGCGGCGGCCCGCGGCGCAGGGCGCGGCCGCCGGCGAGAGGGAGAGGACGTCATGCTGATCGCTGCTGAGCCCCAGGACCCGCGCCAGGCGACCGCCGCCGCGGCCGACGGCCACGGGGCACCGGGACAGGAGGCACGGGCCGCGGCACGCGTCGCCGAACTGGACCGGCGCCTCGGCGACCCCACCGACGAGGCGGGCGAACTGTCCTACGCCCGGCTGATCGAGGCGGACGAGGCCGGTGAACTCTCCGCGGCCGGCGAGCGCGCCCTGGACGAACTGAGGCTCGGCGCCGAGTTCGTGCCGAGCGCCGAGGGCGGCCGCCTGGAGCGACTCGACACCCTGGTACGGGTCATGCGGCAGGTGTTCCGCCGCGATGTCGCCCTCGGCCTCGGCTACGGCGTGACCTCCTTCATGGCCGGGGTGAACGTCTGGACCTCCGGGGACGCCGGGCAACGCGCACGTCTCGCCCGGATCCTCACCGGCGGCGGCAAGGTCTCGGTCGCCTACCACGAACTCGCGCACGGCAACGACTTCGTGCGCAACGAGTTCGCGGCCAGCCCCGCGCCGGGCGGCGGATTTCTGCTGAACGGCGCCAAGCAGGTCATCAACAACGCCGACCGCGCGGACGCCTGGGTGCTGTTCAGCCGCACCAGCCCCGCACCGGGCAGCCGCAGCCACTCCGTGCTGTTCGTCGAGCGCGAAGGGCTCGGCACGGACACCTGGGGGGTGCTGCCGCGCTACGACGCCGTCGGCGTGCGCGGCTGCCACCTGTCCGGACTGCGCTTCGACGACACGCCCGTGTCGTCCTCGGCCCTCGTCGGCGAGAGCGGAACCGGGGTCGAAACCGCCCTGCGCGCCTTCCAGATCACCAGGGCCGCGCTGCCCGGCATGGCGGTCGGCACCGCCGACACGGCCCTGCGCACCGTCGTACGCTTCGCGCTGGGCCGACGGCTCTACCGCAAGTCCGTCCTGGACATCCCGCACGCCAAGGCCACCCTGTCCGGGGCCTTCACCGACCTGCTGACCTGCGACAGCCTCTCGCTGGCCGCGACCCGGGCGGTGCACCTGCTGCCCGAGCAGACCAGCGTCCTCGCCGCCGCCACCAAGTACCTCGTCCCGAAGCTGCTCACCGACACCCTGCACGAGCTGTCCATCGTGCTCGGCGCCCGCTTCTACCTCCGCGAGGGCGAACACGGCATCTTCCAGAAGCACCTTCGGGACCTGCCCGTGCTCAGCCTCGGCCACGCCGGCTCCGCGGCCTGCCAGGCCACGATCATCCCCCAGCTGTCCCGGCTCGCCCGGCGCTCCTGGTTCAGCGACGAACCGGCCCCCGCGGAACTCTTCCGACCGCGCGCCGCACTGCCGGACCTCCCCTTCGACCGGCTCACCCTGGCGAGCGGACGGGACGGGCTCAGCGCGACCCTGGTCGCCGCCGCCGACACACCGCGCGGCGCGACCCCTGAGGAACGGGCCGTCCAGGGGCTCGTGCGGGACCTGGTGGACGAGCTGCGACAGGTCCAGGAGGCGAGCCGGACGCTCGCACCCCAGGACCGTACGGCCCTCGCAGGTCCCGCCGCCTTCGCCCTCGCCGACCGGTACGCCGTCCTGCTCGCCGCCGCCGCGGCGATCGGCGTCCGGCAGCAGGCGGCCCACGACGGCCACGACGCGTTCCTCGCGGACCCCGCCTGGCTCGCCGCCGCACTGCACCGGCTCGCCCGGCGGCTCGGCCGGCGGCCCACCGCGCTCCCGGCGTCCGTGGACGCCCGGCTGCACGAGGAAGTACTGCGCAGGTTCCATGCGCGCACCGGCTACGACCTGTACGACACCCCGCTCACCGGCTGACGGACGCCGGCCGGCCCGCCACGGACCCCGGCCGTCCACGACGGCCGCCGGACGGCACCACGACAGCACGCGACCACCGCTCACCCCGCCGAGGAGTGCACCATGCCCGTTCCGACCACCGGACACACCACCGAGTCTTTGACCACGTGGTTGGCCGAGCGCATCGCCCTCTACCTCAAGCGGCAGCCCGCCGACATCGACCCGGACGTGCCCCTCGCGGAGTACGGTCTCGACTCCGTCGCCGCCCTCAGCCTGTGCGGCGACATCGAGGACGACTTCGACGTCGTCATGGAGCCGACGATCGCCTGGGACTACCCGACGGTGCACGCGCTCGCCGGCCACCTCCTGGAGGAGCTCGCCGCGGGCACCGCGCAGGGCGGCGACGCTTGATGGAACCCGTGGCCATCGTCGGCATCGACTGCAGATTCCCGGGGGCGCCCGACACCGGCGCCTACTGGGACCTGCTGATGCGCGGCGCAGACGGGGTGGGGGAGGTGCCCCGGCAGCGGTGGGACGCAAAGGAGTTCTACTCGCCGGCCGGGGAGGAAGGACGCACCAACACCACCGAGGGCGGCTTCATCGCCGACCCGGACGCCTTCGACAACGAGTTCTTCACCATCTCCCCGCGCGAGGCCGCCGCCATGGACCCCCAGCAGCGGCTGCTGCTGCAGTCCGCGTGGCGGGCGGTCGAGGACGCGGGGATCGCCCCGCGCACCCTCGCCGGCACCCGGACCGGGGTGTTCGTCGGCATCATGGGCAACGAGTGGGCGCACCTGCACCTCACCGACTACGCCAACGTCACCGCCCAGGTCGGCTCCGGCAACGGCTACTGCATGACCGCCAACCGGATCTCGTACCACCTCGACCTGAAGGGCCCGAGCCTCGCCGTCGACACCGCCTGCTCCTCCTCGCTGGTCGCCGCGCATCTCGCGGTGAACGCCCTGCTGGCCGAGGAATGCGACCACGCACTCGTCGGCGGCGTCAACGTGGCCCTCACCCCGGCCCTGTCGATCTTCTACACCCAGGCCGGACTCTCCGCCCCCGACGGGCGCTGCAAGCCGTTCAGTGGCGAGGCGGACGGCATCGGCCGCGGCGAGGGCGTCGGCACGGTCGTGCTGCGCAGGCTGCGGGACGCGCTCGCCGACGGCCAGCGTGTGTACGCCGTCATCCGCGGCACCGCCGTCAACCAGGACGGCCGCAGCAACGGGCTGACCGCGCCCAACCGGTGGGCCCAGCAGGACGTCCTCGGCGCCGCCTACCGCAGGGCCGGGATCGAACCCTCCGACGTGGTCTTCACCGAGGCCCACGGCACCGGCACCGGCCTCGGCGACATGATGGAGGTGAAGGCGCTCGGCCACCACCACGCCGGCCGATCCGGCACGCCCATGGCCCTCGGCTCGGTCAAGGGCAACCTCGGCCACACCGAGGGCGCCGCCGGCATCGCCGGGCTGATCAAGGTCGCCCTGTCCCTGCACCACCGGGTGGTCCCCGCCAGCCGGCACGCGGCCAAGGAGAGCAAGCAGCTCAAGCTGCGCGACCACGGACTGCGCCTGCTGAAGGCCCCGCTGCGGCTGCCCGCCGGACCCGCCGTCGGCGGACTCAGCAGCTTCGGCATGGGCGGCACCAACGCACACGCCGTCCTGGAGTCCGCGCCCGCGCCCGCCGCCCGCCCCGAAGGGGCCGACGGCGCCGCGCCCGGCGGCATCGGCGCCGCCGTCTTCACCCTCACCGCGCCGAACGCCGACGCACTGCGCCGCAACCTGCTGGCCCAGGCGGACGCGGCGGCGGCCCGCCGGGTGCCGCTGGGCCCGCTGGCCAGGTCCAGCAACCGGGTCAAGACCGGCCACCGCCACCGCTTCGCGACCGCCGCCACGGACACCCGTGAACTCGTCGCCACCCTGCGCGAGTCGGCCGCCGAACCCGAACTGCTCGCCCGGCTCTCCGGCTCTCCGGCCGGCCGGCCCCGTATCGCGTTCCTGTTCACCGGTCAGGGCGCGCAGTACCCGCGGATGACCGCCGCACTGTACGCACAGTCGCCGCTCTACCGGCACTTCCTGGACGAGGCCGACGCCGCGCTGCTCCCGTACACCGGGCGGTCCGTGCGCGACCTGATCCTCGCCGGCGACGAGGAGGTGCACAGTACCCGGTGGACGCAGCCCGCGCTGTTCGCCGTCGGCTACGCCCTGGGCCGGACCCTGACGGAACTCGGCGCGCACCCCGGCATGCTCCTCGGCCACAGCGTCGGCGAGTTCGCCGCCGCCGTCCTGGCCCGGGCGCTCCCGCTGGACGGCGCCGCCCGGCTGGTCGCCGCCCGCGGCGCCCTGATGCAGGAACTCCCCGCGGGCGGCGGCATGCTGTCCGTCCGGGCCGCCCGGGCGGAACTGGCGGCGTGGCTCGAAGCGGAACCCCTGGTCGGTGTCGCCGCGGTCAACGGCCCCACCGCCACGGTGCTCTCCGGCGACCTGGCGGCCCTGGAACGCATCGGCGCCGAGATCGCCGCCGCGGGACTCACCACCCGCAGACTCCAGGTGTCGCACGCCTTCCACTCCCCGCTGATGCGGCCCGTACTGGCCCGCTTCGCCGAGATCGCCGAAGAGGTCGGCGGCACGGTGCCCGAGATCCCGGTGTACTCGACCGTGCGCGGCCGGGTGCTCGACGGCGAGGCGATGGACGCCCCGTACTGGGTCGAACACATCGGCGCCACCGTGCTGTTCGGTGACGCGGCCACGGCCCTGCTCGCCGCGGACCCGACCCACCTGGTGGAGATCGGCCCCGGGCCGGTGCTCTCCGGGATGGTGCGCCGCCTCGACGGGCCCGCCACGGGCGCGGGCCCGGCACATGTGCTGCCGGTGCGCGACCCCGAGTCCGCAGGACGGGCCCTCGCCGAGGCCCTCGCCGAGCTGTACCGCGGCGGCGTCGAACCCGACTGGGACGCCGCGTACGCACCCGAGGAACGCCTCGCGCACCCGTTGCCGCCGTACGCCTTCTCCACCCGGACCCGCTACTGGGCGAGGCATTCCGTGCGGACCCCGGCAGCGGCGGCCGGGCCGACCACCCCGGCAGGCGCACCGCACCAGGAGCCGGAGACCACCCAGGACTCCGCTGTCCTCACCCCGGACCGGCCCGGCGGCCCGGCGGACCCGGTCACGGACGCCGTCCTCGACGCCGTCCGGCTGGTCGGCGGCTACGCCGACGCCGAGATCGGCCCCCACGACCGGCTCTACGAGGACCTCGGCTTCGACTCCGTCATGATCATGGAACTGAAGAACCGGCTGGAGGCCCGGCTCACCGGCCTCGGCACCCTGACGGTCCAGGACCTGCTGCCCCGGCTCTCCTCCATCGGCGACCTCATCGCCTTCCTGCGCGAGTCCGGCGCGACGCCGCCCGGCCCCGCGGACCACGGCGACCGCCAGGAGGACCCGGCGCTCAGGGAAGAGGAGAGGACGGCATGACCACCCCGACGACTGCGACAAGTTATCTCGCCGCCATCGGCACCGCGCTGCCCGGCGACCCGGTGGACAACGCCACCCTGGCCAAGGTGCTCGGCATCAACGAGGAGTGGATCGAGGTCTTCATCGGCACCAGGACGCGGTACTTCGCCCGGGACCTCGGCACCGGGGTGGTGCGCTGGTCGCTCGCCGACCTGTGCGCGCAGGCCGCCGAGCGGGCCCTCGCCACCCCCGGCACCGACCCGTCCGAGATCGAGTTCATCGTGCTCGGCACGGCCACCCCCGACACCCTGATGCCCGCCACCGTCAACCACGTCGCCGACCAGCTCGGCCTGGACCAGGTGCCCACCTTCCAGCTCCAGTCCGGCTGCGCCGGTGCCGTACAGGCCCTCGGCGTCGCCCAGTCGATGATCGCCTCCGGCCAGTACCGCACCGGCCTCGTCATCGGCGGCGACGTGTGCAGCAAACACCTCGACCTGGGGCGCGACGTGTCCGGCGCCGCACCCGGCGACCTCGTCAACTACGTCCTGTTCGGTGACGGCGCCGGGGCGGCCGTCCTCACCGACGAGCCACGCGGCGAGGGCGTCGCACTGCGCCACGTCCTCAACCGCTTCACCGGCCTCGGCCGCAAGCCCGGACAGATCATCGAGTGGTTCGGGCTCGCCGACCGGTACGACGACCGGCAGGCCCTCACCGAGGACTACAAGGCCATCGAGGAGTCCGTGCCCGTCATGGCCGTCGAGATCCTCTGGGAGCTGCTCGGCGAACTCGACTGGGACGCCGACCAGCTCGACTATCTGCTGCCGCCCCAGCTGTCCGGCCGGATGACCCGCCGGATCACCGAGGAACTCGACATGCCGGCCGCGCACGAAGTCTCGTGCGTCGCGGACACCGGCAACAACGGAAACGCCCTGCCCTTCCTGCAGATCGAGAAGTTGCTGGAGCGGATGTCCGGCGGCGAGCGGGCCCTCGCGGTCGCCGTCGAGTCCAGCAAGTGGATCAAGGCCGGCTTCGCCCTGGAGAAGATATGAGCATCGACGGCACCGCCCCCGCGCCCGCCACGGGCGGCTTCACCCTCGACGACTACGTCCGGCTCGTCAACGACGAGATCGGCATGCCGCTCACCCCCGAGCAGGTGGCCGCCGACTTCGACGAACTGCCCGACTGGGACTCGCTGTACCTCCTCAAGCTGGTCACCGCCCTGGAAGCCGCCCTCGGCCGCAAGATCCCGGTCGGCAGGGTCCTCGCGGCCCGCAGCCTCAAGGAGATCCACGAACTGGCGGTGACCGGGTGAGCACCACCGCCGAGGCCGTACGGCGCCGCCGCCACACCCTGTACTTCCTGGAGTGGGCGGCGGCCCAGCGGCCTGTGCACCTGGACACCGACGTCGACATGACCCGCGTCCAGGCGCACCGCGCCGTCGCCCGCGACAACGGCCGGCGCTACTCGGTGGTCAGCTATCTGCTGTACGCGGCCGGGCGGGTCCTCGACCGGCATCCGGAGGCCAACGCCGTCATGGCACCCGGCTGGCCCGCACCGCTCAGACGCCCGAGGATCGTCCGCTTCGACGGCGTCACCGCCAAAGTCGCCCTGGACCGGCCCGTCGAGGGCGAACGCACCGTCCTCTCGGCGCTCCTGCCCGGCCTGGAGGCGGCGAACCTGCGCGAGATCCAGCAGCGCATCGACCGCTACCGGGGCGAACAGGCCGCCGAACTCCCCGAGTTCAAGGGCGTACGGACACTGGGCCGACTCCCGGTCCCGTTCGGCCGGGCCGCCTTCGCCGCGGCGCTGCGCGATCCGCACCGGCGGGCCGGCGTGTTCGGCACCGTCTCGGTCAGCTCGCTGGGCCACCGGACCGTCGACGGCTTCCACTCGGCGGGCGGCACCGCCGTGACCCTCTGCGCGGGCCGCATCGTGGACCGCGCGGTGGTCCGCGACGGCGTCGTGGTGCCCGCGCCGATGATGCGACTCGGCCTCACCTTCGACCACCGGGTGATCGACGGCGCGACGGCGGCCGACGTGCTGTCCGATCTTCACCACACGATGGAGACCTTCGATGACGGCACCTGGGCGCCCGACCCCGGGCCGGACCCTCGGGGAACCGATCGCGATCCGCGGGCCCTCGGCGGGCTGGCGCAGGGTACGCACTGACCTGGAACAGCACGGCGCCGCGCTGCTCTGCGCCCGCCAGGACGACTGGCAACCCGAAGGGGCGGGCACCCGGCGACTGCGCGTGCTCCTCGGCCATGACTGGGAGCGCTACCGGGAACTGACGCACCCGAAGGTCCGCACCCGGTTCGCCGCCTCCCGGGTCCTGCTGAAGTTCGCCGCCGCGGCGGCGCTCGGCGTACGGCCGCAGTCCGTCGAACTCGGCTACAGCCTCACCGGCCGCCCCTTCCTGCGCGGCTACGACGGGGTGCACATCAGCCTCAGCCACACCGACGACCTGCTGCTGGTCGGCCTCGCCGGCGACGGCGCCATCGGCGTCGACGCCGAGCGCAGCGACCGCGTCCTGTACGGTTCCGGACTCGCCCGGCACATGTGCACCCCGTACGAGACACAGCGGATCGAGTCCCTGCCGGTCGCGGAGCGCAACCCCGCCCTGCTGCGCCTGTGGACCCTGAAGGAGGCGTACAGCAAGGCCATCGGCCTCGGCATGCTGTTCCGCTTCACCGACTTCGGTTTCGACCCGGACGGCGCCCCCACGGATGTGCTGCGCCCCGACGGCACCCCCGGCACGGTCGGCTCCTGGGCCTTCCACACCTTGTCGTTCGCCGAACCCGAAAACCAGGGTGTCGCGGGTGGCGACGCCGGGTTGGGGGCCAAGGCGGTCACCACGGCCGCCCCCGCGCCCAAACCCGGCCAACTCGCAGCCCGGGGGGCGGCGCG
>NZ_JBSGBN010000045.1:12146-65307 GCF_053601275.1 Streptomyces sp. NPDC004752
CCGCCGCCGCCCCCCCGCCCCCTGACGTCTTTAATGTTACGGCGCCCTCTGAGTTGTACACTACGAGGACAACTCTGTTCCCCTCCACGCCGCTCTTCCGATCTGCCCTGGTCGCGGCGCTGGCCGAGGAGGAACCGGAGACGCCCGCCCAGCCCCGGGGATAGCCCCGGGGCCGGACGGGTGGCCCTCACGCGGCCCGCTGGTCCGGCCGCACCGGATGGAACAGCCAGACCCCGGGCCGCACTTCGAGCGGGATCGAGGCCGCCGCGGCCGACTGGCCGGAGCCGAGCGCCAGGCGGAGCGCGGAAGCCGTGCGCCGCGCGTACTCGATCCAGCGGTGGTCGCCGGCCGAGCGCGCGGCGCTCTCGCACTCATCGAGGCGGGCCAGCGCCTCCTCGGGACGGCCCTCGCGCTGCGCCACCAGGGCCAGTCCGCGCAGCGACTCCGCCGCGCCCCGCACATCGTCGGCCGGCCGGCTCTCCGACAGGGCACGCGCATAGCCCCGCCCGGCCCGGCCGACGTGCCCCATCGCGAGCAGCGCGTCCGCCTCCGCGGACAGACAGCGGCCCGCCGCCGCCCGGTCACCGTGCCGGGTGAACAGCTGCCAGGCGCGGTGGTACCGGTCGACGGCCTGCGAGGTCTGGTGGCGCTGCCAGGACAGGTCGCCGAGGGACCGCAGGATCACGGCCTGCGCATGGCCGTCGCCCCACGCACGGGCCGCGTCCAGCGCGAGATCGTGTGTCGACTCCCACTCGTCCCACAGGGCGCCCGCCTCGTAGTAGCCGGCCGCGGCCGAGGCCAGGGCGCAGCACAGCCCCCACAGCCCGGCCGCATGGGCCTGCCGCACGGCCTCCGACAGACCCGCGGACTCCTCCTGGAACCAGCGTAGCGGCGCCCGGCCGACCACCTCCTCGGGCGAGACCCCGGCCACGGGTTCGGCCTCGTGGCTGAGCAGGTCCCGGCCGGGTGCCAGTTGCGCGTCCGCGTGCCGGGCCAGCGTCAGAAAGGCACGGCACAGCCGTTCCACGGCCGCGGGGCCCTCCTGCGGGGACTCCTCGGCCAGCACATCGAGGGCCAGCGAGCGCAGCAGCGCGTGGAAGCCGTAGCGGACGGGAGTCAGCCGCCCCGGCCGCCGCCGCGCCTCCAACAGATGGGCCTGCACCAGCCGTTCGGTGAGCCGTTCGGCCCGCGCCGGGTCCGTCGCGAGCAGCGCGGTCGCGGTCCAGGGCGCGAAGTCCGGCAGCGGGGCCAGCCCGAGCATCCGGAACGCGTGCCGGGCCTCCTCGTCCACGTCGTGGTAGGCGGTCAGCAGCGTGCTGCGTACGTCGAGGTCGCCGAGGGCGAGCGCGGCCAGCCGGGTGCGCTCGTCGCGCAGCCGCCGGGCGAGTCCGGCGGCGGTCCAGTGCGGGCGGGCCGCGAGTCCGGCTGCCGCCACCCGAAGGGCCAGCGGCAGCCGTCCGCACAGCCGGGCGATCTCCGCCGCCGCCTCCGGCTCGTCCCGCATCCGCTCACCGCCGCAGGCCGCGAGCAGCGCCTCGGCCTCGGGCGCGGAGAGCACGTCCAGGGTCAACTGCCGCACGCTGTCCAGCGCGCCGAGCACCTGACGGCTGGTCAGGATCACCGTGCTGTCGGGCAGCGCCGACAGCACCGGCCGGACCTGTGCCTCCGAGACGGCGTCGTCCAGGACGACGAGCATCCTGCGGCCCTCGGTGCGCCGGTGCAGCAGCTCCGCGAGCTCCGCCTCGGACGACGGCAGCGGTGGTTCCGCGCCGACGTCGGCTGCCGCTGCCGTCGACTGCGGCCCGCGCAGCCGTCGCAGCAGGGTCGCCATGGCGGTCCTCGGTTCGACGGCGCGCCCGCCGGCGTCCCGCAACGTCACCAGGATCCGCCCGTCGGGGAACCGGTCGGCGGCGCCGTGGGCCAGTCGCACGGCGAGCGCCGTCTTTCCGGCACCGGCCCGGCCCGACAGCACGAGCACCCTGTTCCGGCCGGGCGGATCGCCCGCCAGCACCCGCTCACCGAAGGCCAGTTGGTCCTCGCGTCCGGTGAAGTCCGCCACGGCCGGCGGCAGCCACACCGTGGGCCCCGCGTCCCGGCCGCCGCTCGCGGACCCCTCGGCCGACCCGCCGCCCGCGGACCCCTTCGCCGATCCGCCGGGCGCCCCATCGGCCGGGTGCCGGCCGGATTCGCCGACCGGAACGAGCCGGCGTTCCGGCTCGCCGTGCCAGGCCAGCGAGGGGTCGGAGGCCAGGATCCGCTCCTGGAGCCTGCTCAGTACCGGGCCGGGCTCCACGCCCAGCTCGTCGACGAGCGAGCGCCGCGCCTGCTGATAGACCTGCAGCGCGTCCGACTGCCGGCCGGACCGGTAGAGCGCCACCATCAGATGACAGTGCAGCGTCTCGCGCAGTGGATGCTCGTGGGCCAGGGCCATCAGCTCACCGACCAGTTCCTGGTGCTGCCCGAGCCGCAGATCGGCGGAGATCCGCTGTTCCAGCACCTCCGCGCGCAGCTCGTTCAGCCGGATCGCGGAGGTCTCCAGCGTGGGGCCGTGCGGTATGCCCGAGAGCGCGGGGCCGGTCCACAGCCCGAGTGCGCGGCCGAGCGCCCGCGAAGCGGCCTCGTACTCGCACCGGCCGTACGCGGCCCGGCCCTCGGCCCGCAGCGACTCGAAGACGCCCAGGTCGAGTTCCTCCGGGGCGACCCGCAGCATATAGCCGGGCGGCCGGGTCACCAGCGGCTGCTCCGTGCCCGTCCTGGCCACGGTGTCGTCGGCGCCCTCCAGCAGGGCCTTGCGCAGCTGGGACACATACACCTGGAGGGTGGTGGTGGCGGTGCGGGGTGGCTCCGCACCCCACAGTTCATCGATCAGCGTATGGGTGGACACCACCGTGTCGCGCTGCACCAACAGGGTGGCGAGGACCGCGCGCGGCTTGGCCGCGGACGGCATACGGGGCGTCATGTGCACTGGGCCGAGTACCCGGTATCTCATCGCGCGGCTCAGCAGTCCTGCAGCACGGACGCGGAGATCCGCGCCACGACCCGGCTGCCCTGGAGGAACGACAGCCGCAGCTCGACCACCGGTCGGCCCGCGGCGTCCCGGCACACCCGCCCGTCCGTGCGGCGCACGCTCTCCCGCACCGTGCAGTGCAGCGGCAGTCCGGGCTCGGCGAAGCCGCGGAAGGATGCCTGCCACCGGGACAGCACGGCGTGCGAGGGGACGAAGCCGCGCAGTTCGGCGGTGGCGAGCAGCCCCACCTGACGGGCCACCTCCAGGAACAGCATCGGCGGCACCTCGTCCGGCGCGTCGGGCGCGCACCGCAGCAGCCCGGCCGCCGCTCGCGCGTCGATGGGGAAGGCCAGTTCCGCATGGCCGTCCGCCCCGGTGCGCTCGGGCAGCCCGACCAGGACGTCACGGCCGTCCCGGTGACCCACCTGCTCGGGCCGCGGCACGCCCTGCGGGTACGGTTCGTCGTCCCAGCCCGCCAAGGACTGCTCGCTCTGCCGTCGGCCGAGGTCGCGATGGCCGCGGTAGACGCCCTGGGTGAGGAAGACCAGCCGGGCCGCGGCGGTGCCGCAGCGCTCTCCGTCGATGGAGACGGCGGCCTCGCACTCCAGGCCGCGCGGCACGCCGGCCACGACGTCGAGCGGTGTCATCCCGAGTTCCAGGGCGATCCCGGTCGGCCCCTCGCCGCGGCGCCAGGCGTCCAGACGGGTGATCGCGGCGCTGCCCGAGGCCACCACGGGATGCCAGCCGGGCGGCACTCTGAAGTAGCGGCGTGCCGCGAACAGCATGGTCTGGTGCAGCGACTCCACGGGGAACAGCAGATCGTGGTACTGCGACACACAGTCGCCGAACAGCGGGTGTTCTTCGGGTAGTTCTGCGGAGAAGGCGAAGTTCTGCCGTACGGGTGCGGTCGCCTTCAGTAGAAATGCCTCGGGGCTGGCCGGCCTGTGGACCAGATGGTGGGCCCCGAGGAGGGAGGGGGACGGAGCGGTGATGGTGTCCATGGGGAATCCTCTGCGGCGGTGTCCGGCGGCTCTGCGGAACGCTTGCTGGGCACGTGCGCTTGACGGGGTGCACGTTGCCCGACTCCGCTGAAGGACGGGGGAAGCCGCGCTGAAGCCCGAGGGGTCGCCTTCCGCACCGCCGCCGTTCAGCCCGCTTCGACCGGTTCTCCCGTCACGATCGGGTGGTCCTCGGCCAGGGGTTCGGCCCCGCTCGCCCCGCCGGACGCGCCGGCTCCGGCCGTCGCAAAGACCTCCCGTTCGGCGGTGAGATAGCCGGACCACTCGTCGGGCAGGGCGTCCTCGTAGAAGATCGCCTCGACCGGGCAGACGGGCTCGCAGGCGCCGCAGTCCACGCATTCGTCGGGGTTGATGTACATCTTGCGCGGGCCTTCGTAGATGCAGTCGACGGGGCATTCGTCGACGCATGCCTTGTCCTTGAGGTCCACACAGGGCTGGGCGATGACGTACGTCACGGGGTCTCCACGGTCCAGGTGTCGGGGCCGGCGAGGAGGGCGGCGAGGTCGCCCTTGCCGTGCCGCTCGACGGCGGTTTCGAGCTGGTCGGACATCGTGGCGTCGTAGACCGGCCGGGCCACGGACCGGAAGACGCCGATGGGTGTGCGGTGCAGGGTGTCGGGGTCGGCGAGCCGGGACAGGGCGAACGCGGTGCCGGGGCTCGCGCGGTGGGCGTCGTGGACGAGGACCTGTGCCTCGTTCTGCGGGGTGACCGTCACCACCCGGAGCTCGTCGGTCCGTGTGTCCCGTACGACGCCCTGGGCGCGGTCGGCGCCGAAGCGGATCTGCCGGCCGTGCTCCAGGCGGATCACGGCCTCCTCGGCCCGCCGACGGTCCTTGACGGCGTCGAAGGCGCCGTCGTTGAAGATGTTGCAGTTCTGGTAGATCTCGACCAGGGCGGTGCCGGGGTGGGCGGCGGCCTGCCGCAGGACCTCGGTGAGGTGTGCGCGGTCGGAGTCGACGGTGCGGGCCACGAACGATACCTCGGCGCCGATGGCCAGGGACACCGGGTTGAACGGCGCGTCGAGCGAGCCCATCGGGGTCGACTTGGTGATCTTGCCGACTTCGGAGGTGGGGGAGTACTGGCCCTTGGTAAGGCCGTAGATGCGGTTGTTGAAGAGGAGGATCTTCAGGTTGACGTTGCGGCGCAGGGCGTGGATGAGGTGGTTGCCGCCGATCGACAGTGCGTCGCCGTCACCGGTGACGACCCAGACGGACAGGTCGCGGCGCGAGGTGGCCAGGCCGGTCGCGATCGCGGGCGCCCGGCCGTGGATGGAGTGCATCCCGTAGGTGTTCATGTAGTACGGGAAGCGGGAGGAGCAGCCGATGCCCGACACGAACACGATGTTCTCGCGGGCCAGGCCGAGTTCGGGCATGAAGCCCTGCACGGCCGCCAGGATCGCGTAGTCGCCGCAGCCGGGGCACCAGCGCACCTCCTGGTCGGACTTGAAGTCGCGGGCCGAGAGCGGAACGTCCGCCTTCGGCACCATGGACAGTGCCTCAACGGGCATGGACGGCCTCCTTGAGAACGGTGACGAGCCGCTCGACCTTGAACGGCGTTCCGTCGACCTGGCTGTACGAGTCCGCGTCGACGAGGTACTTGGCCCGCAGCAGGGCGGCGAGCTGACCGAGGTTCATCTCGGGGACGATCACCTTGTCGTAACGTGCCAGCACCGCCCCGAGGTTGGCGGGGAACGGGTTGAGGTGGCGCAGGTGGGCCCGGGCGACCGGCTCGCCCGCCGCGCGCAGCCTGCGGACCGCGGCGGTGATGGGCCCGTAGGTGGATCCCCAGCCGAGGACGAGGAGGCTTGCCCCGTCCGGATCGTCGACCTCGATGTCGGGCACCTCGATGCCGTCGATCTTGGCCTGGCGGGTGCGGACCATGAAGTCGTGGTTGGCCGGGTCGTAGGAGATGTTGCCCGTGCCGTCCTGCTTCTCGATGCCGCCGATGCGGTGCTCAAGACCCGGCGTGCCCGGGACGGCCCACGGGCGGGCGAGGGTCCGCGGATCGCGCTTGTACGGCCGGAACACCTCGGTGCCGTCGTCCAGCGTGTGATTGGGGGCCTGCGCGAACTGCACGCGAAGATCGGGGAGTTCGTCGATGGCGGGAATGCGCCAGGGCTCGGAGCCGCCCGCGAGGTAGCCGTCGGAGAGCAGGAAAACCGGGGTGCGGTAGGTCAGCGCGATCCGGGCTGCGTCGAGGGCGGCGTCGAAGCAGTCCGCGGGGGTGCGCGGGGCGATGACGGGGACCGGGGCCTCGCCGTTGCGGCCGTACATGGCCTGGAGCAGGTCGGCCTGTTCGGTCTTGGTGGGCAGGCCGGTGGAGGGTCCGCCGCGCTGAATGTCGATCACCAGCAACGGCAGTTCCAGGGACACCGCGAGTCCGATGGTCTCCGACTTCAGGGCCACACCGGGACCGCTCGTCGTGGTCACCGCCAGGGACCCGCCGAAGGCCGCCCCGAGCGCGGCACCGATGGCGGCGATCTCGTCCTCGGCCTGGAAGGTCCGTACGCCGAAGTTCTTGTGCCGGGACAGCTCGTGCAGGATGTCCGAGGCCGGGGTGATCGGGTACGACCCGAGGAACAGCGGCAGGTCCGCCTGCCGGGACGCGGCGATCAGCCCGTAGGACAGGGCCAGGTTCCCGGAGATGTTGCGGTATGTGCCGGCCGGGAACGCCTCGGCGGCGGGCGCGACCTCGTAGGAGACCGCGAAGTCCTCGGTGGTCTCGCCGAAGTTCCAGCCCGCGCGGAACGCCGTCAGATTCGCCTCGGCGATCTCCGGCCGCTTCGCGAACTTGGCCCGCAGAAACTTCTCCGTGCCCTCGGTCGGCCGGTGGTACATCCACGACAGCAGACCCAGCGCGAACATGTTCTTGCTGCGCTCGGCCTCCTTGCGGCTGAGGTCGAACTCGCCCAGCGCCTCCACCGTCAGCGTGGTCAGCGGCACCGGGTGCAGCCCGTAGCCGTCCAGCGAGCCGTCCTCCAGCGGGCTGGTGGCATAGCCGACCTTCCGCATCGCCCGTTCGGTGAACTCGTCCGTGTCGACGATGATCTCCGCGCCGCGCGGAAGGTCGCCGATGTTCGCCTTCAGCGCGGCCGGGTTCATCGCCACCAGCACGTCCGGTGCGTCGCCGGGCGTGAGGATGTCGTGGTCGGCGAAGTGCAGCTGGAACGACGAGACACCCGGCAGGGTGCCGGCGGGCGCCCGGATCTCGGCGGGGAAGTTCGGCAGCGTCGCCAGGTCGTTGCCGAAGGACGCCGTTTCCGCGGTGAAGCGGTCACCGGCGAGCTGCATCCCGTCGCCGGAGTCCCCCGCGAACCGGATGATCACCCGGTCCAGGCTGCGGACCTCGTGGGCCAAACGAGCCGTCGCGTCCGTGTTTCCGGGGGCGCTCGTGTCACTCGTGTCAGTCGTGTCAACGGCCACCGGCCGCTCCTTCCCGTCGCCGCAGCTGGCTGCCTGCCGCCGCACGGTAGTGAGCGCCCCTTGTGACCGGCCAAAGCCGGTCCGCGAGGCCGTGGGGCTCGGCCGGAACGTCTGGACACCGTCACGGCAGCCAGTCCGCCTCCCTGGCGATGCGGATCGCGTCGACGCGGTTGCGCGCGTTGAGTTTGTTGACGATGGTGGTGAGGTAGTTACGCACCGTCCCCGCCGACAACCGCAGCATGGAGGCGATCTCCCGTGCCTCCGCGCCCTCCGCCGCGAGCCGTAGTACCTGGGTCTCCCGGTCGGTGAGGGGGCTCTCGAACTCGCCCCAGGCGGCCAGCGCCAGTTCCGGGTCCACGGCCCGCTGACCCGCCGCCACCCGCCGTACGGCCAGGGCGAGTTCACCGGACGGAGCGTCCTTGAGGAGATAGCCGGAGACCCTGGCCTCCAGGGCCCGGCGCAGGGTGCCCGGACGGCCGAGGCTGGTGAGGATGAGGGTGCGGCACTGGGGGAGCCGTTCACGCAGCAGGGTGGCGGCCGACAGCCCGTCGACACCGGGCAGGTCGATGTCGATGATGGCGACATCGGGCCGGTGTTTGAGCGCCATGTCGACGATCTCGTCCCCGCGTTCGACCTCGCAGATCACTTCGAGATCATCCTGGAGATTCAGCAGAGCGACCAGGGCGCCGCGGACCATGTTCATGTCCTCGGCGAGCAGTATCCGTATCACTGAGCTCCCGTCTGCGGTCCGTTGGTGGGGCCGGATCGTGGCGAGGTGTCGTGGTCCGTACTGGTGCCGTACCGGCACTCGATCATGCGGCCGAGCCATTGGGTGGGAACACGATGTCCCGTGTTTCTGCGGGTGTTTCCGTCGGTTTTCTGGCGGGTGCTTCGGCGACCAGGCGGAATACACCGTCCTTTCCGAGATCCGATTCGAGGCGCCCGCCTATTGCGGTCATACGGGTGCGCAGATTTCCGAGTCCGTTGCCACTGTCGGGCTCCGGGTTGTGGTAAGCGGGGTCGACGCCGTCGTTTTCGACCACGAGTCGGATGACGCCGTCGTGTTGGGCTGCTCCGATACGGCAGTGCGCGGCGTTGCTGTGGCGCAAGAGGTTGGTGACGGCTTCGCGCAGGGTGGTGGCGAGCGCGGTGTCGATGTGCGGTGAGAGCGTGCCGAGTTCGCATTCCGTGCGGATCTCGATGCCGGCGGCGTGCAGCATGGACTGTGCCGTTCTGATCTCCTGCTGGAGCGACAGGGTGCGGTAACCGCTGGCCGCTTTGCGGACGTCGGTGAGGGACTGGCCGGCGATGGCCAGGACCTCGTCGATCTCTTTCATGGCACGGGCGGGCTGGGTCGGGATGAGCTGGTGGACGAGTTCGCTCTTGAGCGTGATGGCGGAGAGGCTGAAGCCGAGGAGGTCGTGGAGGTCGCGGGCGAAGCGGAGCCGTTCTCCGGTGACCGCCTGACGGGCCAGTTCGCCGCGGGTGGTGTGGAGGTGGGTGATGAGTTGGGTGAGCCGGGTGAGTCCGTACACGACGAGCCCGGTGAGCAGGGTGGTGTAGGTGAGGTGGATGCTGTGCAGCAGGGGTCGGCCCTGGAGCAGGGCGGGGACGAGGACGCTGAGCCCCACCGTCGCGCAGAGGGGCCAGGCCGCGCGGCGCGGCAGCAGAAGCAGGAGGGAGCCGGCGAGATAGCCGGCCATGGTCTCCCACAGGGTCCGGAAGAGCACGAACGGCAGATAGGTCAGGAGTGCCTGCAAGGTCAGGGTCAGGTAGGTGCGCCGCGGGGACGCCCGGTTGCCGTCCGGCGCGCAGTGCAGGAGCTGCAGCGCGAGGAGCGCCAGCAGCAGGACCAGACCGGTCGCCTTGGCCGCGAGGGACACCCCGGCGGTCAGGATGCTGGTGGTGGTCAGCAGCGCATAGCCCAGCAGCGCGGTGATGAGGACGGTGCGGGCGATCCGGGGAGCGGGGAAGGGGGGTACGGGTTCGGGCGGGGCCACCGCCCCGGGTCTGTCGGCCCTCGACTCGTCAGCGCCGTCGGAACGGTCGTGACTGTCCATCATCCGCACGGCCCCCCGCAACTATGTGCGCCATCCTGCCTGCGGGGATGATAAGTCACCGTTGTAAAGAATGTGCGGCGATCAGGGTTGTGAGAGTTCACATTTTCGCTACCAACAACTGGCGAAACAGAAGGTGAAACGGATTCACCTTTTCCGGTCGACGGACCCCTCGCTTCTCGCCAAGAGTTACGGGCGGAGGAAAGTCGGCCCGGGCGGGGGTGCGCCCAGAACTCCCGTATCCGGAAACGGTCCTTTCGGCCGCCCGAGCGCCGGGCCCGCCTCCGCGTCCGCTCCCGCCGAGGGACCGCGGCGCCGCGTGCCCCTGGGAACCGCTCGCCCCGCGCCGTGACCGCACGGCGTCCGAGCGAAGACTTGGCCGCTGCGGCGGCCGGGGCCACATGTCGTGGCGGCGCGGTCGCCCACCGCCCGGGTGCGACCGGAGAGCCGGAAGACCGGGGCCGGTCCACGGACGCCCCCCGGCCCCGGCCCGCACGGCAACGCGCCGTACGGGCCGGGGCCTTGGACCTTTCCACCCGCCGGGAACGGCCGCGTGCCGGGCTCGGCCACCTGCCGAGACCGGTCGCGTGCCAGGGACGGACGGTCGCGGTATCGGACCGGGTCGCGGTATCGAACCGGTGGGTCGAGCCGGCCGCCGCCCGGCCGCCGCCGCACCGCATCCGGCTGGTCGGGCTACCAACCGACTCCCGCCGTACCGAATCCGACTGAACAGACCCCACCAACCGAGTCCCGTCGTACCGCACCCGGCCGTTCGGGCCGCCAGCTGACTGCCGCCGTACCGCATCCGGCCGTTCGGGCCGTCAACCGAGTTCCGTCGTACCGCATCCGGCCGTTCGGGCCGCCGACTGACTTCCGCCGTACCGCACCCGGCTGTTCGGGCCGCGAACCGCATGGATCGCCCGCCGAGTCCGCGAGCCCGTGCGGCGCGTCGTTGCCCGCTCGCCTGCACAAGCGGCTCTTTAGAGCCCCCTCACAGGATTCGAGCGAACAGCACGCGTCGGCGTCGGGCCGGCAGTCTCGGAGAGGTCAGCGATGCGCGTTCTATTCACCATCTTTCCGACATCGGCACATCTGTATCCGGCCATCCCGCTGGCCTGGGCCTTGCAGAGTGCCGGTCATGAGGTCGTCCTGGCGAGCCCCGAGGGCGTGGTCGACCCCAAGGTGATCCCCAACATCACCTCGGCCGGTCTCACCGCCGTGTCGCTGGGCGGCAAGGAGGAGCTCACCGCCTCGCTGGCCCCGCTCATCGCCGCCGCGGGCCCGGGCCGGCCCACTCTGGCGCTCGACCCCGACGACGCGAACGCCTGGCGCACCACCAGGGCCGTCCTCGGGGGCATGTTCAACGCGTACTACCCGCGTGAGTCGGCCGAGGGCGGGCGGCGGCCGGTCCTCGACAACCTGGTGGAGTTCGCCCGCAGCTGGCGCCCGGACCTGGTGCTGTGGGATCCGCTGGCGCCGACCGGTGCCGTGGCCGCCCGCGCCTGCGGCGCCGCACACGCGCGGCTGCTGTTCGGCATGGACAACATCGGCCTGATCCGTGACAGGACGCGGCAGGAGCTGGCCGATCCGTCCTCGGGGCTGACCGAGGACCCGTGGCTGCAGTGGCTGGGCCCGGTGCTGGAGCGTTACGGCCTCGACTTCACCGAGGAGACGCTGGTCGGCCAGTGGACCCTGGACCTCACCCAGTCCCGGATGCGCAACCCGCTGGATCTGACGTACATCCCGGTCCGCCGGGTCCCCTACAACGGGGCCGCCATGCTTCCCCCGTGGCTGCACTCCCGGCCCGAGCGGCCCCGCGCGGTGCTCACCCTGGGGGTGAGCCGCCGACTGCTCGCCGGTCAGCACAGCGGCTTCCCGATGCGGGAGTTCTTCGACTCCGTCTCCGGCCTGGACCTGGAACTGGTCGCGACGCTGAACGGCGAGCAGCTCACCGCCGTGGGCACGCTCCCGGACAACGTCCGCGCCATCGAGTACGTACCGCTCAACCAGGTGCTGCCCACCAGCTCGGCCATCATCCACCACGGCGGCGGCGGGACGTTCGCCGCGGCCGTGGCCTGCCAGGTGCCGCAGCTCGTCGTGCCGCTGCCGATGTGGGACGAGATGGTCACGGCCCGCTATGTCGTCCGCCGGGGCGCGGGACTGGCCGCCGACCCTGCGGCGATCGACGTCGCCGACCTGCACAAGGATCTCGTCCGGCTCCTTGAGGAGCCGTCCTTCCGGCTCGGGGCCCGCGGTCTGTACGAGGACATGCTGGCCGCCCCGGCGCCCAAGGACGTGGTCCCCGTCCTGGAGCGGCTGACCGCGGAACACCGCGGCTGAGGCCCGCACCGCACGAGTCGAATCCAGGACGGGAAGGCGAGCGAGCCGTGCGCATCGAGGAAACCACCATCCCCGGCACGTTCCTGATCGAGCCGGACCACATATCCGACGACCGGGGGGTGTTCTACGAGTCGATGCGCTCCGACGAACTGGAGCGGTCCGCCGGGATCGATTTCAGCCCCCGGCAGATCAACTACTCGGTGTCCAGGCGGCACACCCTGCGCGGCATCCACAGCGTGCGCATCCCCCCGGGGCAGGCCAAGTTCGTCACCTGCGTCCGGGGCGCGCTGCGGGACATCGTCGTCGATCTGCGGATCGGTTCGCCCGCCTTCGGCCGGCACCAGGTGAACGAGCTGGACGCCGCCTCCGGACGGTCCGTGTACGTCCCGGAGGGTGTCGGCCACGGCTTCCTGGCGCTCACCGACGACGCCTGCATCTGCTACGTCGTCTCCAGCACCTATGTCCCCGGCACACAGATCGACATCAACCCGCTCGACCCCGACCTGGACCTGCCCTGGGACTGCGCCGGGACACCCCTGCTCTCGGACAAGGACGCGAAGGCACCCACGCTGGCCGAGGCGCTGACAGCAGGCATGCTGTCCGAATTCCACGCCGCCTGACGCGGCATCACCCCTGTCCTGCCCGCCGTCGGCGCACGGGACGACGCGTGCACGGCCGAGCGGCCGGGAACCGCGCACCAGACCGAAGAGGCATCAACCCATGAATCGAGAGGACCTGCCATGAAGGCTCTGGTGCTGTCCGGCGGATCGGGCACCCGCCTACGGCCCTTCAGTTACTCGATGCCCAAACAGCTCATCCCCATCGCCAACACACCGGTCCTGGAATACGTACTGAGGAACATCCTCGACCTGGGTGTGACCGAGATCGGGATCATCGTCGGCGACCGCGCCCCCGAGATCCGCCAGGCACTCGGGGACGGATCGCGGTTCGGGGCCCAACTGACCTACATCCCGCAGGACGCTCCGCTCGGCCTCGCGCACACCGTCGCCATCGCCCGGGACTTCCTCGGCGACGACGACTTCGTGATGTACCTCGGCGACAACATGCTGCCCGAGGGGATCGCCGGCATCGCCGAGGAGTTCGCCGCGCACCGCCCGGCCGCCCATGTCGTGGTGTACAAGGTCCCGGACCCGCGCGCCTTCGGTGTGGCCGAACTCGGCCCCGGCGGCGAGGTGCTGCGCCTGGTGGAGAAGCCGGCGCAGCCGCGCAGCGACCTGGCCCTGATCGGCGTGTACTTCTTCACCGCCGCCATCCACGAGGCGGTGCGGGCCATCGAGCCCAGCGCCCGCGGCGAGTTGGAGATCACCGACGCGATCCAGTGGCTGGTGTCGTCGGGCGCGGACGTACGGGCCGGCCAGTACGAGGGCTACTGGAAGGACACCGGGAACGTCGAGGACGTCCTGGAGTGCAACCGGCACATCCTGGAGGGCCTGCGGCCCCACATGGCCGGCGCGGTCGACGACGCCAGCGTGCTGGCGGGACCGGTCGTCGTGGAGGAAGGGGCGCGCATCGTGCGCTCCCACGTCGAGGGGCCGGCGATCATCGGTGCCGGCACGGTCGTGGAGGACAGCCACATCGGCCCGCACACCTCCATCGGGAGCGGCTGCACGGTCAGCAAGAGCCGGCTGGAGTACTCCATCGCCCTGGACGGTGCGTCGGTCACCGGCGTGCAGGGCCTGCGCAACTCCGTCATCGGCCGCTCCGCCTCGGTCGGCACCAGTGAGCAGAGCACGGACGGTTACCGCCTGGTCGTCGGAGACCACACCCGAGTGGAAGTCGCGGCATGAGGATCCTCATCACCGGCGCGGCCGGTTTCATCGGCTCCAACTTCGTCCGCAACCTCCTCGCGGACACCTATGCGGGCTGGGAAGGCGCCCAGGTCACCGCCCTGGACAAACTCACCTACGCCGGCAACCGCGCCAACCTGCCGGCCTCGCACCCGCGCCTGGAGTTCGTCCGCGGCGACATCTGCGACGCGGGCCTGCTGCGCGAACTGCTGCCCGGACACGACGCGGTGGTGCACTTCGCCGCGGAGTCCCACGTGGACCGCTCGCTGCAGGGCGCCGGAGAGTTCTTCCGCACCAATGTCCTCGGCACCCAGACGCTCCTCGACGCCGTGCTGGACAGCGGGGTCGAACGGGTCGTGCACGTCTCCACCGACGAGGTGTACGGCTCGATCGAGGAGGGCTCCTGGCGCGAGGACTGGCCGCTGCTGCCCAACACCCCCTACGCGGCGTCCAAGGCATGCTCCGACCTGGTCGCCCGCACCTACTGGCGCACCCACGGTGTGGACCTGTCCATCACCCGCTGCTCCAACAACTACGGGCCGCACCAGCACCCGGAGAAGCTCATCCCGCTGTTCGTCACCAACCTGCTGGAGGGGCGGCAGGTGCCGCTGTACGGCGACGGACGCAACATCCGCGAATGGCTGCACGTGGACGACCACTGCCGTGGCATCCACCTCGTGCTCCAGGGCGGCCGGGCCGGTGAGGTCTACAACATCGGCGGCGGCAACGAGCGGACCAACCGCGCCATCACCGAGCGGCTGCTCGAACTGACCGGCTCCGGCCCGGAGATGATCCGTCACGTCGCCGACCGCAAGGCACACGACCTGCGGTACTCCATCGACGAGTCCAAGATCCGCGAAGAACTGGGCTATGCGCCGCTGACCGGGTTCGACGAGGGCCTGGCCGCCACCGTGGCCTGGTACCGGGACAACCCCGACTGGTGGAAGACCGTCAAGTACGGGGCCGAACGTGCCGACGGCTGACAGCGGCGCGGCGGCCGGGCTCCATGTCGTGGTGCTCGGCGGCACCGGCTACCTGGGCCGCCGGATCGGCGCGGCGTTCTGCGCCGACGGCGCCCTGGTGCACCTGGTGTCCCGGAACCCGGCCGAGGACGGCCCGGCGGAGGGGCAACACGTCCGCCTGGACCTGCTGGCCGCCGGTCCGCGGGAACTCGGCTCATTCTTCGGCTCGGTACGGCCCGATGTGGTGGTCAACGCCGCCGGCCTGGTGTGGCGGGGCGACGAGACCGAGATGACCGCGGGCAACGCCGACCTGGTCGCCCGGGTCACGGAGGCACTCGCACAGCTGCCCCGCCCGCCACGGCTGATCCAACTCGGCACCGTCCACGAGTACGGCGCCGGCACGCCGGGCGTCGGCACCCGCGAGGAGCACGAGCCCGCTCCCGTCACACCGTACGGGCGCACCAAACTGCTCGGCACCCGGGCCGTGCTGCGGGCCACGGCCGAAGGCGGCCTGGACGGGGTGGTGCTCCGCCTCGCCAACGTGATCGGCGCCGGGGTGCCGGCCGGCAGCCTCTTCGGCCGGGTCGCCGCGCACCTCGGCGAGGCCGCGCGCGCCCGGCAACGGGGCGAGAAGCCGGACGAGTTGAGGCTTCCGCCGCTGCGCGCCCACCGCGACATCGTCGATGTGCACGACGCCGTCGACGCCGTACGGGCCGCCGCCACCGCGCCCGGGTGTGAACTCAGCGGCCAGGTGGTCAACATCGGCCGCGGCGAGGCGGTCCCGATGGATGCGCTGATCCACCGCATGGTCGAACTCAGCGGCGTGCACCTCCCGGTCGTCGAGACCGTTCCCGACCAGCCCTCGCGCACCGATGCGCAGTGGCAGCAGCTGGATGTCTCACGGGCGCTGCGGCTCCTCGGCTGGCAGCCCCGGCGCCCCCTCGACGCCTCGCTGCGCGACCTGCTCTCGGCCACGGTGCCGACGCCCGTCAACGGAAGGACACGACGATGAGCGACAACAGCCTCACCAGCAGCAACAGCGATAACGACAGCAACAGCGGCAGCGCCGGCAGCGTCGGCAACGACAGCACCGGCGGCTACAAGGAACAGGTGCTGGACGAGGTCCGCAGGTACCACCGGGAGACCGCGCCGAGCCGCGAGTTCGTGCCCGGCGTCACCGAGATCTGGCCCTCCGGCGCGGTCCTGGACGAAGCGGACCGGGTCGCCATCGTCGAGGCCGCGCTGACCATGCGCATCGCCGCCGGACCCAGCTCGAAGAAGTTCGAGTCCGCGTTCGCCAAGCGCCTGAAGCGACGCAAGGCCCATCTGACCAACTCCGGTTCGTCGGCGAACCTGCTCGCCGTCACGGCCCTCACCTCGCACCAGCTCGGCGACCGGCCGCTGCAGCCGGGCGACGAGGTGATCACCGTCGCCGCGGGCTTCCCCACCACCGTCAACCCGATCCTGCAGAACGGGCTGCTGCCGGTCTTCGTGGACGTGGACCTGGCCACCTACAACACCACGGCCGACCGGGTGGCGCGGGCCATCGGCCCGAAGACCCGGGCGATCATCATCGCGCACGCGCTCGGCAACCCCTTCGAGGTCGCCGAGGTGGCCCAACTCGCCAAGGACCACGGCCTGTTCCTCATCGAGGACAACTGCGACGCGGTCGGCTCCACCTACGACGGACAGCTCACCGGCAGCTTCGGCGATCTGACCACGGTCAGCTTCTACCCCGCGCACCACCTCACCATGGGCGAAGGCGGCTGCGTCCTCACCTCGAACCTGGTCCTCGCCCGCATCGTGGAGTCGCTGCGCGACTGGGGCCGGGACTGCTGGTGCGAACCCGGCAAGAACAACACCTGCTTCAAGCGGTTCGAGTACCAGATGGGCAACCTGCCCGCCGGCTACGACCACAAGTACATCTTCTCCCACGTCGGTTACAACCTGAAGGGCACCGACATCCAGGCCGCCCTCGGCCTCGCCCAGCTCGACAAGCTGGACGGCTTCATCGAGGCGCGCCGACGCAACTGGCGACGGCTGCGCGAGGGACTGGACGGCGTGCCGGGCCTGCTGCTGCCCGAGCCGACCCCGCGGTCCGAACCGAGCTGGTTCGGGTTCGTCATCACCGTCGACCCCAAGGCCCGCTTCACCCGCGCCGAACTGGTCGACCACCTGGAGGAACGGAAGATCGGCACCCGGCGGCTGTTCGCCGGCAACCTCACCCGTCAGCCGGCCTACATCGGCCGGCCCCACCGCATCGTCGGCGACCTCACCAACAGCGACGTCATCACCGAGCACACCTTCTGGATCGGCGTCTACCCGGGCCTCACCGACGAAATGCTCGACTACATGACCGCCACGATCAAGGAGTTCGTGGCCCAGCGCGGCTGAGCCCGACGGACCGCCTCCCACCCAGAGATCAGGACGACGACGATGGAGATAGTGGGAACCGGATTCCTGGCGCGGAGCCTGCGTCCGCTGGCCGGCCGGCATCCGGGCACCGTGGCCCTCGCGGCGGGGGAGTCCAGGACCAGCGGCGCCTCCGAAGCGGACTTCGCGCGCGAGGCCGCACTGCTGCGCGATGTCGCCAAGCAGTGCGCGGCCACCGGACAGCGGCTGGTGTTCTTCTCGACGGCCGCGACGGGAATGTACGGGTTCGCCGAGGGACCCGGCAGGGAGGACACCCCGGTGACCCCCTACACCCCCTACGGCGCACACAAACTCGCCCTGGAGCAGCAACTGCGCGACTCCGGGACCGACCACCTCATCCTCCGCCTTGCGCACCTGGTGGGCCCGCACGGCCGGTACCACCAGCTCATCCCCACACTGTTCCGGCAGGTCCGCGAAGGGGCGGTGTCCATGCACCGGGGCGCCTCCCGGGACCTGATCCGGGTCCGCGACTCGCTGACGATCATCGACCGGCTGCTCGCCGCGGGTCTGCGGGCCGACACGGTCAACGTGGCCTCCGGATTCGCCGTTTCCGTGGAAGACATCGTCGACCACCTCGCCGGCGCACTGGGGCTCACGCCGCGCAAGGAGTACGTGGACACCGGCGTCCAGTACGACATCTCCACCGAGAAGCTGCGCGCCCTGGTCCCCCAGGTGGCGGACATGGGCTTCGGCCCCGACTACTACCGCCTGGTCCTCAACGACTTCCTCGCGGCCGAACATGCCTGACCCGGCCGCGTACGCATCACAAGAAAGGCGGGGAGTCTCTCCGATGCCGTCCCACATCCTCACGACGCGTGAGAACAAGAGCCTGCCCGCCCGCATCGCTCTGTCGGCCGCCGCCACCGAGGGCGCACACCTGCGCACCGAGCAGTTCGGCGACTGGCTGGCCGAACGGGGCAGGGCCCATACCTTCCGGGTGGAGCGGATACCGTTCGCGGAACTGGACGGCTGGTCGTTCCAGGAGTCCACCGGCAACCTCGTGCACCGCAGCGGCCGGTTCTTCACCGTCGAGGGCCTGCATGTCACGGAGGAGGGGGAACCGTACGGCGACGGCCCGTACGCCGACTGGTACCAGCCCATCATCAAACAGCCCGAGGTGGGGGTCCTCGGCATCCTCGTCAAGGAGTTCGACGGGGTGCTGCACTTCCTGATGCAGGCGAAGATGGAGCCGGGCAACCCGAACCTGCTCCAGCTCTCGCCCACGGTCCAGGCGACCCGCAGCAACTACACCAAGGCCCACCAGGGCGCGGACGTCAAGTACATCGAGTACTTCGTCGGCCCCGACCGCGGCCGGATCGTCGCAGACGTGCTCCAGTCCGAGCACGGCTCGTGGTTCTACCGCAAGGCCAACCGCAACATGGTGGTGGAGGCCGTCGGCGACGTGCCGCTGCACGACGACTTCTGCTGGCTCACCCTCGGCCAGATCCACGCACTGCTGCACCGGGACAACGTGGTCAACATGGACTCCCGTACCGTGCTGTCCTGCCTGCCCTTCGCGGACGCCTCGCACGGCGCGCTGCTCTCCGACACCGACCTGCACTCGTGGATCACCGGCGAGCGCACCCGGCACAGCGTGCGGGCCGAGCGCGTCCCGCTGGACTCCATTCCCGGCTGGAAGCGCGGCGACAGCGCGATCGAGCACGAGGAAGGCCGCTACTTCAAGGTCGTGGCCGTGTCCGTACAGGCGGAGAACCGCGAGGTGACGGGCTGGACCCAGCCCCTGTTCGAGCCGGTCGGCCTGGGCGTCACCGCCTTCCTCACCCGCGAGTTCGACGGCGTTGCGCATGTGCTGGTGCACGCCCGGGTCGAGGGCGGCTTCCTCGACACCGTCGAGCTGGGACCGACCGTGCAGTGCACCCCGGACAACTACGCCCACCTGCCCGAGAAGGAACGCCCCAGGTTCCTGGACACGGTGCTGAACGCGGGCCCGGACCGCATCCGCTACGAGGTCGTGCACTCCGAGGAGGGCGGCCGCTTCCTCAACGCCGAGAGCCGCTTCCTCGTCGTCCGGGCGGACGAGTCCGACGCCCCGCTCACCCCGCCGCCCGGCTACGCCTGGGTCACCCCCGGACAGCTGACGTCCCTGGTCCGGCACGGCCACTACCTCAACGTCCAGGCCCGCACCATGCTCGCCTGCCTCAACGCGATCGCGGAGCGGACCCGGTGACCGGACCCTTGCGGCTGGGGGTGATCGGATGCGCGGGCATCGCGGTGCGCCGCATGCTGCCCGCCTTCGCCGCCTGCCCGGACATCGAGATCGCGGCCGTGGCCAGCCGTGACCGGGCCAAGGCACGGCAGGTCGCGGAACGCTTCGGCTGCCGTCCCGTGCACGGATACGCCGAACTCCTCGAACTCGACGACATCCAGGCCGTCTATGTGCCGCTGCCCGCGGCCCTGCACGCCCGATGGACCGAGGCGGCACTGCGCACGGGCCGGCACGTCCTCGCCGAGAAGCCCCTGACCACCGACCACCGGCGCACCGCGGAACTGCTCGAACTCGCCGACCGCCGCGGCCTGGTGCTCATGGAGAACGTGATGTTCGTGCACCACCCCCTGCACCGGGCGGTGGGCCGGCTGGTGGCCGACGGCGCGATCGGTGAACTGCGCACGTTCCACGCCGTGTTCACCATCCCCCCGCTGCCGGACCATGACATCAGATACGACCCCGAACTCGGCGGCGGGGCCCTGGCCGACGTCGGGATCTACCCGCTCCGGGCCGCGCTGCATCTGCTGGGCGACGGACTCGACGTCGTCGGCGCCCGTCTCACGCGGGGCCCGGGACGGCGGGTCGAGACCTCCGGCGCCGCGCTGCTGGGCACTCCCGGCACGGTCACGGCCCAGATCACCTTCGGCATGGAGCACGCCTACCGCTCGTCGTACCAACTGTGGGGCAGCGAGGGCGGCATCACGGTCGACCGGGCGTTCACCCCGCCCGCCGACCACGTCCCCGTGATCGGCCTGCACCGCGGTGGGACGGCCGAGGAGATCCGGCTCGAACCGCACGACCAGGTCGCGGCCACCGTCGCGGCCTTCGCCGCCGCGGTGCGCACCGGAACCGCGCCGGACACCGGCGCCACCCTGCGGCAGGCCGAACTCCTCGACGAGATACACCGGTCCGCCTCGCGCGAAGAACCCAACGGAACTGGATGAGCGGCCGCTGCCCGGACCTTCGGCGACGACCGGCCGAAGGACACCGGCAGCGCATGGAAGGAGACACTCGTGCAACGCCACATCGCTTTCTTCAACTTTCCGGCTGTAGGCCATGTCAATCCCACCATCGGCGTGGTCGAGGAGCTGGTGAAACGGGGCCACCGCGTCACCTGCACCGTGACGGACCACTTCGCCCCCATCGTGAAGGCCGCCGGCGCCGAACCGGTCCGATACGACTCGGTCTTCGGCGACTTCTACCGGGCCCCCCTGACCGCCGCGGAGAACGCGGGCGAGGGACTGCGGTGCCTGGGCGAAAGCACGTCGCTGGTGGAACAGGTCGCACCGTTCTACGCGGAGAACCGGCCGGATGTCATCGTCCATGACTTCATGGCGTGGGGGGCGCGTTTCTACGCCGCCCAGAACGACATTCCGCTGATCCGCACCTACCCGGTGTTCGGGGCGAACGAGCATTTCTCGCTCCGGGAGAAGTTCCCGGTGGCTGAGCTGAACGACCCGCAGATCATGGAAGCGGCGCAGAAACTCGCGGGTGTGCTGCCCCAGTTCGGCCTGCCGGCCGACCCGATGGGCTTCCTCTCGTCGATCGAGAAGCTCGGCATCATCTTCCTCCCGCGTGAATTCCAGTACGAGGGCGACACCTTCGACGAACGGTTCGTCTTCACCGGGCCCTGCATCGCCGAACGTCCCTACCAGGGCACCTGGCAGCCGGCCTCGGCGGACCGTCCCGTGCTGCTGATCTCGCTCGGCACCTCGGCGCGGGGCTGGCCGGAGTTCTTCACCATGTCCATCGAGGCATTCGCCGACTCCGAGTGGGATGTCCTCATCACCGTCGGCGAGCACACCGACCCGGCCGGCCTCGGGCCGCTGCCCGCGAACGTCGACGTACGGCGGTACGCGCCGCAGCTCGACGTGCTGCGCCACGCCAGGCTGTTCCTCACCCACGGCGGTATGAACAGCACCATGGAGTCGCTGGACAACGGCGTGCCCATGGTGGTCGTGCCGCAGACGAGCGAGCAGCGGGCGAACGCCCAGCGCGTGGAGGAGCTGGGCCTCGGCCGCCGGCTGGCCAAGGAGGACGTCACGGTGCAGAGCCTGCGCGAGATCACGGCCCAGGTGACGGCGGACGCGTCCGTGGCCGAGCGGGTGCGGGCCATGCGGGAGCGCATGCGGTCCGTCGACGGACCGGCCGTCGCGGCCGACGCCATCGAGAACCACCTCGCCCGGCTGGGCTGAACACCGACGCCGCGACACGCAACCGTGTCGCGGGCGGCCGCCGGTGTCGTACGGCCCCCGCTCACAGGCCGTACGACACCGGCGGCATCGGCCGCCCCGGCGACCTGCGGGGGTGACCTGCGGGGCGACCTGTGGGCCGTCATACCGTCGCACTACGCAGCCGACCGGGCCCAAGCAGGTCCGGTGAAGTCCGCTGCGGTTCGCCAGCACCCTGAAGGGGCGCGAGGAACTGCGCGACCAGCCACGATGGTGCCGCACCCGACCGACGGCACATCACGGCATCTCCAGCGGAGCGCCAAGCGGCCGCGGTCCGCGCCGTCCCGACGGCGCCCTCCACCGACCGGGAACGGTGACCGACCACCATGGACCATCTCGAAGAACTCAAGGAATTCGCCCGCCTGCACGCCCGAGGCCAGGGCATGACGGCCGAGCACGCCACGCGTGTCCTCGCCCGGATCACCAACGACACCACCGGGGACCCGGACTCCTGGGCCGCGGTGTGGACCGCCGAGGGCCGGGCCGCCGCCGCCCGCGGCGACCTGCTCGACGCGTGCCGACACCACGCGCTCGCCCGTTTCCCGTACCACGGCGACGCCGATCGCCGCTCCGCCCAGCGGCTCTGCGTCGACACCTTCGACCGGTGGCGCCGCGGCCAGGACGGCATCGAGCGCCTGGAGTTCGACCACGGCGACGGCACCGTCGCCTGCTGGGCCGCCGGACTCGGCGCCTCCCGCCCGCTGCTGGTCGTCATGGGCGGCATCGTCAGCGTCAAGGAACAGTGGGCGCCGCTGCTGCCCCTGCTGCGCAGACTCGGCTTCGCCGCCGTCGTCACCGAGCTGCCGGGCGTCGGCGAGAACACCGTCACCTACGGCCCCGATTCCTGGCGCACCCTCGGCCTGCTGCTCGACCGGCTCACCGGCCGCGCCCGGGTCTCGGACACCTCGATGCTCGCCCTCAGCTTCAGCGGTCACCTCGCCCTGCGGGCCGCCGCCGAGGACCCGCGCATCCGCCGCGTCCTCACCGTGGGCGCGCCCGTCGCCCACTTCTTCGCCGACGAGGCATGGTGGCCGCGCGTGCCCGGCATCACCGCCGACACCCTGCGCCGACTGACCGGCAGCGCGGACCTGTCCGAACTCCGCGGCCGACTGCCGGAGTTCGCGCTCACGCCGAAGCAGCTTCGGCAACTGCGCATCCCGGTCCGGTACGTCGCCAGCAGCCGCGACGAGATCATCCCGGACACGGAGCAGACGCTGCTGCGCGGCACGCTCCACGACGTCCGGTTCAAGACGTTCGACGACGTGCACGGCTCGCCCGCCCATCTCGGCGCGATGCGGCGCTGGCTCGTCTCCCAACTGCTGTGGCTGCGCGTCGCGCGCCGCGGCGCCCGGCCGGCGTCCCGCGCCGAACTCGGCGAGAGACGCTCGTGAACGGGCACGAGCACGGGCCCGGACATGGGCACGAGGACGCCGCGACCCCCCACAGCGCGCACGGCGCGCACGGCACGGTGCGGCCGTGGCAGACCTTGGCCTCGCTCGGCATCACCGAGGACGACCTGACGACCGTCCGCCAAGCGCCGCTGCACGGCCGTCAGCCCGAACCGGCGAGGCGCTCCGCCGCCCTCAGCGCCTTTGACGCGGTGGCCTTTGTGCGCCGGTCCGCCGGGTCGGGGGAGGTTTTGGACCAGCGCAGGCCGAAGCGGTCGAGCGGGTCACGGTCGGTGGCCCAGAGTGAATTAGCCGGCTTCGCGACGTACGCACGGTAGGGGGCGGTGCGTCCGGTTCAGGCCGTGCGGATCTCCTCGATCGTCACCGGGCGGTGCTCGCGCAGCGACAGGGTGCACGCCTCCGTGATCCAGCCGGCCTCCAGGGCGTCCGCGATCGTGCACGGTGAGGGCCGGTGACCGGAGACGACCTCGGTGAACGCGGTCAGTTCGGCGCGGTAGGCGTCGGCGAAGCGGTCCATGAAGAAGTCATGCGGGGTACCGGCCGGGAAGGCCACGCCGGGCTCGACGGAGCGCAGCGGGAGCTTGTCCTCCAGAGACGCGGCCGGCGGCGGGGCCGGGTCCAGCGTCGTCGAGCGGATCGTGTGGAGCCGGCCCAGTTCGCCGCCCCGCACCGAGGCCCCGCGGCGGCCTCGGCCGTGTCGGCGAACGGGGCGGCGACGACGAGGGACTCGACCGCGTCCAGTGCGGACAGGGTCTCGGCGTGAAAGGCGCCGATACGGCCGAGGCCGAGGATCCCGATGCGCATGGGCTTGCAGCTCCTTGGTGCGGTGCGGAGTGGGGCGGTGTGGTGTGGGCGCGGAGCCGAGAACGTGGGGGAGCGACCTGCCACGATGCCGCCGCAGTCGACCGACGGCGCGGCGCCGCACGGCACGGCCCCACCACGCCTACGACACCGGCAGGTCGACCCAGCACCCGCGCTGCGCGGACCGGGCCATCGCGTCCAGGACGACGGCGCTGTGCACCGCGTCCGCCAGGGTGGTGCCGTGCGGCGTGCCCTCGGCGATCGAGCGCAGAAACCGGTACGCCTCGATGACCTTGAGGTCGTCGTAGCCCATGGCGTTGGCCGCGCCGGGCTGGAACGCGCCGAACTCGCCCTGCCCCGGGCCGACGTACACCGTGCTGACCGGCTGGTCCCGGTATGTCGTGCCGTGGCTGACCGCCAACTCGTTCATCCTGCGGAAGTCCCAGAACACCGCGCCCTTGGTGCCGTGCACCTCGAAGCCGTAGTTGTTCTGTTCGCCGACGGAGACCCGGCATGCCTCCAGAACGCCCCGGGCGCCGGAGGCGAAGCGCAGCAGACAGCTGACGTAGTCCTCGTTCTCCACCGGGCCCAGATCGCCGCCGGAGGCGAGCGCATGGCCGGAGGTCGCGCCCGTGGGGCGGGCCCGCTCGGGGACGAAGATCGCGGTGTCGGCGGTCAGCGAGGCGATGTCGCCGAGCAGGAAGCGGGCCAGGTCGGCGCCGTGCGAGGCGAGGTCGCCGAGGACCCCGCTGCCGCCGCGCTCGCGCTCGTAGCGCCAGGTCAGGGCGGAGTCCGGGTGGGCCGCGTAGTCGCTGAACAGACGGATGCGGACATGGGTGACGGTGCCGATCTCGCCGCCCGCGATCAGCTCGCGGGCACTTTCCACGGCCGGGGCGTTGCGGTAGTTGAAGCCGACCGCGCCCCGCACCCCGGCGGTGGCGACGGCGTCGGCCACCGCCCGCGCGTCGTCGGCGGTCAGACCCACCGGCTTCTCGATCCAGAGGTGCTTGCCCGCCTCGGCCATGGCGACGCCGATCTCCCGGTGCAGGAAGTTCGGCGCGGTGATGCTGACCGCCCGCACCCTGGGGTCCGCCGCCACCTCGCGCCAGTCCCGGGTCGTCGAGGCGAAGCCGAACTGCCGGGCGGCCTCCTCGGCCCGGCCCGGCACCTCCTCGGCGACCGTGATCAGCCGGGGCCGCAGAGCCAGCTGCGGATAGTGATGCGGAACTCGGGCGTACGCCTGGGTGTGCACCCGGCCCATCCAGCCGAACCCGACGACGGCGACACCGAGCGCATCCACCATGGCGACCCCTCTTTGGAACGGTCCACATCCTGTCCAGGCCACCTTCGGAGGCGTATCAGCTTGTGTCAAGCACTTTGACAAGCGCCCGGACCTCGTGGAACGGTCCATGCATGAGACCTCCGACGATTCGCGATGTGGCCGACCGGGCCGGCGTCTCCAAGTCGCTGGTCTCCCTGGTGCTGCGCGGCGCGGGCCAGGTGCGCCCGGAGAAGCGGGAAGCGGTGCTCCGGGCCGTACGGGAGCTCGGATACCGGCCGAACGCCGCCGCGCGCAGCCTCAGCGAACAGCGTTCGCGCACCGTCGGTGTCCTCCTCGACGACCTGCGCAACCCCTGGTTCGTGGACCTGCTCGACGGCCTCAACTCCCTGCTGCACGCGGGCGGTCTGCACATGCTGCTGGCCGACGCCCGGCTGAGCCGCCGCACGGGCGGCCGGGTCACCGACCCCTTTCTGGACCTCGGGGTCGACGGCCTGGTGGTGGTCGGCACGCTGCCCGATCCGACGGACCTCGGCGGCGTCGCGGAGCGGCTCCCGGTGGTCGTCGCGGGCGCCCGGGAGCCGACGCCGGCGGGCGTGGACCTCGTGGCGGGCGACGACGAGACGGGCGCCCGCCTCGCCACCGAACACCTCATCCGGCTCGGCCACCGGCGCATCGCCCACATCGGCGGGTACGGGGCCGTCAGCGAACTGCGACGGCGCGGTTTCGAGGCGACCATGCGCGCGCACGGCCTCGCGGACCAGGCGCTCGTCGAGCCCGGCGACATGACGGAGGAGGGCGGCTACCGCGGCGCCGTCCGGCTGCTCGGCCGCCCGGACCGGCCCACCGCCGTCTTCGCGGTCAACGACATCGCCTCCGTCGGTGTGCTGTCCGCGGCCGGCGAGCTGGGCCTGCGGGTTCCCGGGGACCTCTCGGTGACCGGGGTCGACAACACCGGCATCGCCCGGCTGCGCCATGTCTGGCTCACCACCGTCGACACGGCCCCGCACGAGGTCGGCCACCGGGCCGCCCGCTTCCTTCTCGACCGCTTCGAGCGGCCCGGCGGCGCCGGCCGGGTGCACCTGGCCACGCCGACGCTGGAGGTCCGGGGCACCACGGCGGCGCCCCACGACCTCACAGGTTGATCGCGTACACCTTGCGCAGCGTCTCGTGCACGGTCCACGTCGTACGGTCGCCCGCGCGCAGCACGGCCAGATCCCCGGGCCCGACCCGCAGCGTCGGCCCGCCCTCGACCTCGATCGTCGCCGAGCCGCTGATCACCGTGAACAGCTCGTCCGCCTCGGTGTCGGTGACGACCCCCGGGGTGATCTGCCAGATCCCGCGGAGCTGTCGGCCGTCCGGCGACTCCCAGAGCACCTTCCCGGTCACCTCCGGCGTGCCGGAGACGATCTGCGCCGGGTCGAGGGGCTCGGGTTCGAGCTCGGCGTCCGGGACATGGAGAGCGAAGCTGTGCGTCATGGGGCGACCCTAGCGAGCCCGAGCGGCCGTCGGCCGTTGACAGAGTGTGCGGCATCGGGCCCGGCGGGAGGACACTTCGTCGGGCCGTGCGCGGTGGCGTCCGGGCCGTGAGCGCCGACGCCCGGGCCGGGCGCCGATGATCGGGGGAGGCAGGCCCGACTGCACGCGCCCGGCATCGGCACCTGTCCGCGTGCGGTAGGGTTGACCTGCGCGATCACGCGGAACACACCGCGTGGCACCGCATCGGGACGTGGCGCAGCTTGGTAGCGCACTTGACTGGGGGTCAAGGGGTCGCAGGTTCAAATCCTGTCGTCCCGACTTGAGAGAGTCACCGGCCAGGGGCGGTTTCGGAGGAATCCGAAACCGCCCCTGATCTTTTGTTGGGGGACCGGCGTCTCATTTTTGGGGACCGTCGCCGTGCTCAGGACGGAATCCGACCTCGATCTCGCCGTCGACGCCCGCTGTATGACGAAGACGGCGGCGGCGGGCGAAGTCTTCACCGAGTGGTGCCCCTGTCCGTAAAGTGGCATTTGTGGTGCACGCCGCATGGGCCGCACCGGAGCCGACCTCGTAGCGCACCGGAACCGGGCGGAGGGTGAGTCGGATGTTCCAGAATGCCGAGGAAGCCAGGAAGTTCATCGCGGACGCGGACGTGAAGTTCGTCGATGTGCGCTTCTGCGATGTGCCCGGCACCATGCAGCACTTCACCGTGCCGGTGGAGATCTTCGATCCCGAGGGCGAGCTGGCGTTCGACGGTTCGTCGATTCGCGGCTTCCAGGCCATCCACGAGTCCGACATGGCCCTGCGCGCCGACCTGCCGACGGCACGGCTCGACCCGTTCCGTACGGACACCACGCTGATCGTCAACTTCTTCATCCATGACCCGGTGACCGGCGAGTGGTACAGCCGTGACCCGCGCAACGTGGCCCGCAAGGCGGAGACGTACCTGGTGTCGACGGGCATCGCGGACGCCGCGTACTTCGGCCCGGAGGCGGAGTTCTACGTTTTCGACAGCGCCCGCTTCAGTACCTCTCAGAACGAGGGCTTCTACCACGTCGACTCCGAGGCGGGCGCCTGGAACACCGGCGCGCTGGAGGACAACCGCGGCTACAAGGTGCGCTACAAGGGCGGCTACTTCCCGGTTCCGCCGGTCGACCACTTCGCCGACCTGCGTGCCGAGATGACGCTCGAACTGATCAAGGTGAACATCCTGGTCGAGAAGCAGCACCACGAGGTGGGCACGGCGGGCCAGGCCGAGATCAACTACAGGTTCAACACGCTGCTGCACGCCGCCGACGATCTACAGCTCTACAAGTACATCGTCAAGAACGTCGCCTGGCGGGCCGGCAAGACAGCCACCTTCATGCCCAAGCCGATCTTCGGTGACAATGGCTCCGGCATGCACTGCCACCAGTCCCTGTGGCAGGGCGGCAGCCCTCTCTTCTACGACCAGGAGGGCTATGCCGGCCTCTCGGACACCGCCCGCCACTACATCGGCGGACTGCTCAGACACGCCCCGTCGCTGCTCGCCTTCACCAACCCGACGGTCAACTCGTACCACCGCCTGGTCCCCGGCTTCGAGGCGCCCGTCAACCTCGTCTACTCGCAGCGCAACCGCTCCGCCTGCATCCGCATCCCGATCACCGGAGCGAACCCGAAGGCCAAGCGTCTGGAGTTCCGCGCCCCCGATCCGTCCTGCAACCCCTACCTGGCGTTCTCCGCGATGCTGCTGGCGGGCCTTGACGGCATCCGGAACAAGATCGAACCGCCCGAGCCGGTCGACAAGGACCTCTACGAACTCGCCCCCGAGGAACATGCGAGCGTTCCCCAGGTCCCGGCCTCCCTCCCGGACGTGCTGGACGCCCTGAAGGCCGACCACGACTACCTCCTCCAGGGCGATGTCTTCACCGCCGACCTGATCGAGACCTGGATCGACCTCAAGCGCGCCCACGAGATCGCTCCGCTCCAACTACGGCCGCACCCGTACGAGTTCGAGCTGTACTTCGACGTGTGAACCCCGCGGCGACGTCCGGCGCCTCCGGCGCCCGGGACGTGCGGCGAGGACCCTGATCCCGTGGACCACCGCCCGGAGTCGGCGACTGCGCCCGGCTCATCCGCTCGGCCTGGTCAGAAGATGCGGGAGCGGCCGTTTCGGGGGACCGTGGGGAGGGTGGGGGCAGGGCCGTGCACCAAGGCTCTTTCTTGTTCTTGCGAGCATCGCACTAGCCGAAGGAAACATGATGGCCGTAGCCACAGACATGCTCGTTCCGGCACTGCGCGAGGTCCGTGAGGCCCAAGCCGCGCTTGCCGACCGTTTCAAGGCCCACCTTGCGGTCACACCCGCCGGCGAGTACCGGGAAGTCCTGGAGCGCCGCGTCGGCGATGCCCGGGGCCATGTGTACCTCGTCGACGAACGACTGGAGACGTTGCAGCCCCGCGGGGTGGTGCAGACCGTCGCCGAGAATGCCTGGCATCTGACCAGGCATGCGGTCCGACTCCCGTGGAACGCCGCCATGCTCGTCCCGAGCACGCTGTCGCGGGGTCAGCAGAAGGCCACCGAGCAGCAGTTGCTGAAGAACGCCGAGGACGAGTACGCGGTCACCGCCTTCGCCGTGGCCATCTCCCGGGCCGCCGAGCGTATCGCCCAGGAGGCCCGGGACCCGGCCAGCGCCGATCTGCTCGGCTTCATCCGCCGCGACGGCGAGGAGACGCTGGAGGAAATCGGCCGCAGCCTCGAAGAGCACGCCGAGGCCGCGGTGGAGGCCGCCGAGGTCTCGGGCGCCGGCGGCGCCGCCCTCGCGGTCCGTGACTGGAGCAGCTGGCTGCGGGAGACGGCCGAGCGCATGCCCGGTGTGGACCGGCTCCAGATCACTCCGGAGGGAGCCCTCATCTCGGAGGACGAGCTGCCGATTCCCGACTACCGCAGGCTCAGCAGCAGGATGATCCTGGACCGGCTCCCCGAGCTGACGCAGACGGATCTCGCCACTGTCGGCGCCTACGAGCGTTCCCACGCGGCCCGTTCCGCGGTTCTGAGCAGGATCGCCGACCTGCTGGGGCCGGAGCCCTGGCGGGGCTACGACAGCATGAACGAGGACGAGATCCTCAAGCGGCTCGGTGACGCCGGGGGGAGCCTTACCCGGCGGGTGCTGGAGTACGAGCGTCACCATCAGGCGCGCTCCGCCATCCTGGCGGCCGCCGAACCGGTTCCGCACGCCTGACCGGTTCCGGTCACTCACGCCTGACCGGTTCCGGTTCGGCGGGGCCACCGGTGCCGTAGCCCCGGGGCCGTCAGGGCCGCCCTTGCACGCCCTAGGGTTCGATCGCCCGGCCGCGGGGCTCGGGGCGCCGGTGCCAGTAGGTCCACAGCTGGTCGACGAGGGTGAAGCCGAAGGAATCGAAGAGCCGGGGGGCGGCCTGGCTGTCGGGGGCGCACTGCTGGGCGTCGTCGAGGACGAGAGCGACCTCGGTGGCGCCCAGCTCGGCCAGCAGGGCCAGGGCCTGGCCCAGCAGCTTGCGGCCCAGGCCACACCGACGGCGGGTGGGCAGGGTCTCGATCCAGTAGAGGGTCGCCGTGCGGTCGGGGCCCACACTGACCACGGCCTCGGCAACCGGTTCGGCGGCCTCGCGGACGATCAGCCGGTGGCCCGGCGGAAACTCGCAGGGGAAGACGTCGGCGACCAGCTTGGCCGAGGGGGGTTCGGCGGGAAGCCTTCGGTGCAGATAGCAGCCCTGGTGACGGCCGGTGAAGCCGGTCCGCACCAGGGCATCGTGGGTGGCGGCGCGACGAGCGCGGGGCAGGCCACCCGGTCCCAGGGGACCCGGCGGGCCACCCACGAACGCATCGATCTGCGGGCAGTCGGCGAGGGCGGCCAGCGCGTGGCCGATCAGCGCACGCAGCGCCGCGGGATCTTCGTACGCGTGCACCCAGCTGATCACCCCGGTGTGCACATCGGCCCAGGACAGATAGGCGATGAACCCGCAGGGGCGGTCCTCGGCATCGGCCAGCACACTGATCCGCGGCCGACTCGGTGTCGCCCAGACCAGAGAAACAGGACCGTGGCGCTCCGCGGGCCGCTCCTCACAGGGGGTGTACTGCGGTTGCCCCGGCAGCCGGTCGGCCTCGATCAGTTCTCGCACGCCCGCTTCGTCCTCGGGGCGATAGGGGCGCAGCCTCGACCCGCTCCCGGAGCTGGTTGAAAAGGTCATGCTGCCCGTCCGCACATGTGCTGACGCTTCTCTTGGCCGCCTGGCTTCTATCGGCTACCTACAGACTCCTCCGCTCCAGCCCGGCTGTCACCAAGGAATCCCGGCTGCGCCGAACCGGCCCTGTTGTGGGCCGTCGCCGTGCGGGGGACCTGCGGCACAGCCGGTCTGCTGGATCGCGGCCAGCAGTGAGCGCACCTGGTCGATGACCGGTCGGTGCAGGGGGAGCGTCAGATGGCCGACGCCGGGCACCAGCACGTTGCGGACCATGAGGTCGGGATGGTCGATGCGGCCCTTGGCGGCCGGGATGACCGCCTCGTCCCGGTCGCTGTAGAAGGCCACGAACCGGGTGCCGCAGCCGGCTGCCGGCTGTGCCAGCTCGGTCAGCAGCTCGCTGCCCGGCCGTAGTTGGCGCAGGAGCGGATGCGGCGGGGCCAGCAGGGCCGTGGCGGTTCCGCTGTGCGGCGTCGCCAGCGTGATCACCAGCGGCACGTGCGCGTCCCCGCCGAGCCGCTGTACGTAGTAGCGGGCGATCAGCCCGCCCAGGCTGTACCCGATCACCACCGCGGTCCGTTCCGCGCAGCGGGCACAGGCCAGCTCCACCTGCTCGCCCAGAGCCCGGGCGACCGCGCGGAGGTCCGGGCTGAAGGCCGGATAGCTCACCGAGATGAACGGCCCCGTGCCAAGGCCGCCCAGGGCCCGCTGAAGGGGCAGGACGACCGATCCTCCGTCGGCCAGCCCGTGCACCAGCAGCACGGGGATCCCCGCGTCCGCCGCCGGCGGTTCGCCCCGGCCCGTCCCCGTTTCCGGCCGCGGCACGACGCGACCGAGGCGCCCGGTCAGCTGCTCGACGCCCTCTGTGGCAAGGTCCAGCGGAAGCCGCAGCAGGCGCACGGCAGCCCTGCTCGCCTCGACACCCGCGCCGCGCACCGGCGACAGCCCCGGCACCGAAAGATGCGGTCCGAAAGGAATGCCCGTAGCCGTTCACCTTCCTTCTATGTTCTTTTCATTCTATGTCGGGACATTGTGTGCCCTGTTCGGATGTCCCGGCCATCGGGAAGCGCGCGGGAGGAGCGACGTACGCCGGGGAAGGGCGCGGGAGGGCCGACGTACGTCGGTACGCCGGGGAAGGCGGCGAGCCCGCCCGGCTGTGGTCGGCGTCATGGCGTATCTCACGTCGGGGGCGGCGCGACGGGCGGCGGGCTGTGCACATCCCCAGGTCGCGGCGGTGATCCGGGCGGCTTCGGGGTGCCCGCGGCGGGATGCGCTGTGACGTTGCCGACTCCGTAAATCGACTTGTTGATTTAGATTCCATCAGCGCGTGTGCGTGACGAGCACGTAAACCGGCACCGAGGGGCTCCGCCCCGGAGAGGAGCCACTGTGGCAAGCATCCCCCAGCAGCGTGGTGAGCCCATGCGGTTGCGTGCGATCCACCAGCCCGTCCCACGGCAGTACCGGGTCGTGCACGGCCACCGTTGGGCCTTCCGCATGGTGGGCAGGGGTCCGGCCGTACTCCTGATCCATGGCATCGGTGACTCGTCCGACACCTGGGCCGAGCTGATTCCCGAGCTCGCCCGGCACCACACGGTCATCGCCCCGGACCTGCTGGGCCACGGCTCCTCCGACAAACCGCGCGGCGACTACTCGGTCCCCGCGTACGCCAACGGCATGCGGGACCTGCTGGGAGTGCTGGACATCGACCGGGTGACGCTGGTCGGGCACTCCCTCGGCGGCGGAGTGGCCATGCAGTTCGCCTACCAGTTCCCGGGCCGGACCGAGCGGCTGGCGCTGGTGAGTACCGGTGGGGTGGGCCGCGGTGTCACTCCGGCACTGCGCCTCGCCTCGCTGCCCGGGGCCCATCTTGCGCTGGCCCTGTTGCGGCTTCCGACGGTACGGACGCAGACCGCCATCGCGGTCCGGCTGCTGCGGCTGCTCGACACCGGGCTCGGCGTGGACGCGCCGGATCTGTTGCGCGTGGTGGACGCGCTGCCCGATGCGGCCTCCCGCGACGCGTTCATCCGCACGCTGCGCGCGGTGGTGGACTGGCGCGGTCAGGTGGTGACCATGCTTGACCGCTGCTATCTCACCGCCGGCATGCCGACCCTGCTGGTCTGGGGCTCGCGCGACCAGGTGGTGCCCGCCGGGCACGCCGACGTGGCGCACGCGGCGATGCCCGGCAGCCGTCTGGAGATCTTCGAGGGCTCGGGGCACTTTCCGTTCCACGCCGATCCGCAACGCTTCCTGGCCGTACTGGAGAACTTCATCGCGACCACGCGGCCGGTCAGCCGGAGCGCGGAGGAATGGCGGGAGCAGTTGCGTTCCGAGGGGCGCTGACACGGGGGCGGCGCATGCGTCCCCGATGATGCCTCCCGGTCGAACGGCCGGGGCGGCCCAGGGATGGGTGCACGCCGACCGCGAGGCGGAGCGGCACGCGCGGTTCCGGCTCGGCGAACCGGTTCGGGCCGACGGGCTCCGCGACGCGCCTTTGCGTGCAGCGCGCCTCTGCGTGGCGCGCCTACGCGTGCGGCGCGGTCAGTCGAACTGGCTGGGGTGCGGCGCCGGGGTCTTCCCGGCGAGGACGTCCCGCAGTCGCTGCGCACCCGTCCGCACGGCCGCCTCGGTGCTCGGGTGGGAGACGCCGGAGAGGCCGCCGTTGATGACGGTGGCCCCGGAGGCACCCACCCGGAGCACGGCGACATCCGTGGTGAGCGTGGTCGGCTGCCCGTTGGCGGTGCCCTTCACCGTCACGGTGAGGGCCGCCCGGTCGTCGCCCGCGGTGGGCAGTGAAGCCGGTACCACCTGGACCGTCCGTCTGCCGCCATCGGAGCCGGTCGCGGTGAACTGGTCGCACTTCTGCGGCAGGCTCCGGAACCAGTCCAGGGACTTCGTCAGCGAATCCTGGCCGTAGTCGCCGACCTGGTACAGCAGCCGGGCCTGCGGATTGCTGAAGCCGGTGAGCGCCGTGGCGCCGGGTGTGCGGCCCAGCAGGCTGTCGGAGTACAGGCCGTCGAGAAGTTTCTGGCAGTCGGCCGCGGCGCCCTTCGTCTTGAGGAACGCGGCGACGTCGACCTTGCCCAGCAGCAACTTGTCCCGCCACGAGGCCGCGTCGTTCGCCTGCGTCCAGTCGTCCTCAAGGTCGGCCGCGGTGATCAGCGCGGCCTTCGCGCCCGCCCTGGTGAGCGCGGGAGTGGCGGACGCGCTCGGCGACCGCTCGGCGGCGGGGGAGGTCCCGGCGGGCCGTTCGGCGGCGGGGGAGACGGACACCGTGCCGGAGGCCCCGCCGACGTCCGAGCAGGCACCCGCGGCCAGCAGTGGTCCGGCGGCCAGGACCGAGGCGAGGACACGCACAGGACGACGGGACGAACGGTTCATCGGGACTGCCTCCTCGAAACGCGGTACGTCCCTCCACGCCACCACCGGGCACGTCGACCGACCAGCGCAACCGGGCCGTTCGGGTGAGCGGGAGAGCAGATCGCGCCGGGTCCCTCGGCGCACGTCGCCGGGTGTCCCAGTTCTAGGAGTGGACGCCCCCTTGACGGCGCCGTGGACGCGGATCGACACTCCAGAAGGGGAATCCTAGTGAAAAGGTAGGGAAATGATGGGGCGCCGTGGGACGAGCACCGGCCGCAGCCGCCGTGCACCGTCGCTCCCGCTGCTGACCTCCCGTCGGCACATCGACCTGCTGCGGGTCTGCAGCGCGCTCAGCCTCCCGGGCTGACCGTCCCTCGCTCCCGGCCGACCGGAGCCCCTCGCACCCACGGGTCCCTCGCACCCACCGACCGACGACGCTTCCACCGCGCGTACGTCCGCGCGCTCGCATCCGGGGAGACGCATGTCCACGTTCAGCACGCCGCTCGCCGCCCTCCCGCGCGTCCAGCGGCCCGCCCCCTTCCGGGGCAGGATCGGCCGGGACGCGCGCAGCGGCCACTACGCCGTGCCCCGCCGCTACCGGCTCCACCTCACGACCGCCTGCCGCGACGGCCTGCGGATCGCCGTGGGCCACAGCCTCCTCGCCCTCCACGACATCTGTCCGGTCACCTTCCTCACCGCCGTCCCCGACTGTCCCGGCGGCGGCCACTCGGCGCTGCGCCCGCTGTACGAGGCGAGCGCGCACCGCTACACCGGACCGGCGCTCGCGCCGGTGCTCAGCGACGACTGGTCGGGGCGCATCGTCAGCACTCACGCCCCTGACATCCTGCGCGACCTCGACCGTTGCTTCGGCGACGGGCGCGACCGGCTCTACCCGTGCGGCGCCGAGGCCGAGATCGAGGAAGTCGAGCGGCGGTGCGCGCAGGGCATCGAGGAGGCCGCGCAGCGCGCGGGCCGGGTCGGCGCGGACGCGGCCGAGCGGGCCGCGGCGCTCGACGTCCTGCTCGGCACGCTGGCCGGACTGGAACGACGGCTCGCCGGGCGGGAGTTCCTTGTCGGCGACGGACTCACCGCCGCCGACGTGGAGTTGTGGGTCGCCCTGGTGCAACTCGACACCGTGCACCGCCACCACCTCGACGCCGCCGCCGTGCACCGCGTGGCCGATCACCCGGCGCTGTGGGCGCACGCCCGGCGGCTGGCAGCCCGGCCCGCCTTCGGCGCCCACCTCGACCTGGACGGCATCGCCCGCCGGCACCACGCCCGCTGCGCGGGTCTGGAGGCGGCCGGCTCGGCCGTCCAGATCCTGGACTGGGCGCGGCACACGGCCGGCGCCCCCGGATCCCGGCGCGGCTGAACAGGGCCGACACCGGTCCATTCGCCGGTCCATTCCGCGGACGGGCGTTGACATCCGTCCGCCCAACTGCCTTACTTACCGCTCAGCACGGTCATGAGTGTCAGCGACAAGCCCTGGCTCGCTGTCCGGCAACCCTCGCACCGCGGTGGGGTGCCCCAGGTGACGACCGGACCGGATGACGTTTTTCGGTAAGCGCGAGGGCCCACAGGGGCCGGAAATGCGAGTGACGGACATGTACGCAGCCGACCGGACGGCCATCGGCCGCTCCCGAAGCTGCGTACATCCGTACGCGGGCCTGCTCGTCGCCGACCGGGCCGTCGACCTGCTCCGCGTGAGCAGCGCGCTGTGTACCGCTTCGGGCCCTGCCCGTCGCCGGGGCTGACGCCACTTCCAGCCCCCGCGTTCCCGCCGCACACCGATCGAGCGGTGTGCCGCTGCCCGTTCCGTCCTCGCATCCCGTGCTTTCCCGCGTGCCGCGCCGTGCCATAGCGCCGTCGGCGTAGCCACGCGGGTCCCGCCGCGGGCCCGGGGGCGCCCGACCACGCCGGAGCCCTGCCATGACAGAACTCCCGGGCGGCGCCGTGTCCGTCACCGCGCCGCCGAAAGCCGACACACCGTCAAAACCCCTGTCAGCCCAGCGAGTTGTGCCGCTGCGCCGTCCCGGCCGGTGGATCGTCACCGCCGTCGTGCTGGTGGTCGTGGCGCAGATCGCGCACGGACTGGCCACCAACCCCTTCTACCAGTGGGACCGTTTCCGCTACTGGTTCCTGCGCCCCACCGTGCTCGACGGCCTCCTCATCACCCTCGAAGTGACCGCGCTCAGTGCCGTGTTGGGTCTGCTCGGCGGCATCCTGCTGGCCCTCGGCCGGCTGTCCGGAAGCCCCGTGCTGCGCGCCGTCAGCTGGACGTACACCTGGCTGTTCCGGTCCGTGCCGCTCATCGTCGTACTGATCTTCCTCTACAACTTCTCGGCCCTGTACCGGACGGTGAGCCTCGGCCTCCCCTTCGGCCCCGCCTTCGTCACCTTCGACGAGTCGAGGCTGGCCACCGACATGGCGGTCGCGGTGGTCGGCCTCAGCCTCAACGAGGCGGCGTACGCGTCGGAGGTGGTCCGCGGCGGCATCCTCTCCGTCGATCAGGGCCAGCACGAGGCCGCCGCCGCGCTCGGCCTGCCGAAGGGCTACCAGTTCACCCGGATCGTCTTCCCGCAGGCGCTCAGGTCCATCACGCCGAACTACGTCAACCAGCTCATCGGCCTGATCAAGGGCACGTCCCTGGTGTTCTACGTGTCGCTGATCGACCTGTTCGGCGCGGTGCAGACCATGGGCAGCACCTATCCCGGTGACATCGTGCCGCTGCTGCTGGTCGCCACCGTCTGGTACCTGATCCTCACCAGCGCCGTGTCCGTCGTCCAGTTCTACGTCGAGCGGTACTTCGCCCGGGGCGCCACCCGCACCCTGCCGCCCACACCCTTGCAGCGGGCCCGCTCCGGCCTCGCCGAACTACGTGCCCGACTGCGCCGGGAGGCCACCGTATGACCGCCGCCACGCCCGCCGACCAGGCCCCCGTCGCCCTGGAGGTGCACAACGTGCACAAGTGGTACGGCGCCCACCGCGTCCTCGACGGCATCGACCTGACCGTGCGCCCCGGCGAGGTCACCGTCGTCATCGGCCCGTCCGGTTCCGGGAAGTCCACGCTGCTGCGGGTGATCAACCACCTGGAGAAGCCCGAGATCGGACACGTCAGCGTCGGCGGCGAACCGATCGGGGTCAGACGGAGCGGGACGCGGCTCAAGGAGTTGAGCGAGCGGGCCATCCTGGCCCAGCGCAGCCGGATCGGCTTCGTCTTCCAGAACTTCAACCTGTTTCCGCACCTGACCGTGCTCGACAACGTCGCCGCGGCCCCCGTGGCCACCGGACGGCTCACCCGGCCCGCGGCCCAGGAACTCGCCCGCGACCTGCTCGCCCGGGTCGGGCTCGGCGACCGCGCGGGCGCCTATCCGCGGCAGTTGTCCGGCGGCCAGCAGCAGCGCGTCGCGATCGCCCGCGCCCTCGCGCTGCGCCCCGGCATCATCCTGTTCGACGAACCGACCTCGGCGCTCGACCCGGAACTGGTCGGCGAGGTGCTCTCCGTCATCAGGGACCTCGCGACCAGCGGCACCACGCTCGTCATCGTCACCCACGAGATCGGATTCGCCCGCGAGGTCGCCGACCGGATCGTCTTCGTCGACGGCGGACGGATCGTCGAACAGGGTCCGCCCGCCGAGGTGCTCGACCATCCCCGGCACGAGCGGACCAGGGACTTCCTGAGCAAGGTCCTGTGACCGCCCGCCCGTTCCCCGGCACCACACCCCATTCCCGCCCGCACCCGGCTTCCGCACACCCACTCACACCTGCTCACACCCACTCACGCCCCCTCACCCCGAACGACGAACGACGAAGGACAGCCATGCCCTCCCAGCTCTCCCGACGCGGCCTGATACGCGGCATCACCGCGGTGGCCGCCGCAGCCACCCTCGCCACCGGCCTCACCGCTTGCGGGGGCGACAGCGACGCCGCCACCACCACCGACACCGTGGGCACCGTCACGGTGGGCCGGGTGTCCAACGGCGCGGCCACACAGACCGAACTCAAGGTCTCCGAGGTGAAGTCGATCAGCGCCGAACTGCCCGCATCCGTCCGCGGCAGCGGCACCCTGAAGATCGTCGTCGGCGCCCTGCCCGACGGCTTCCCGCCGCTCGCGTACATCGGCTCCGACCAGAAGACCCTCACCGGCGCCGAGCCCGACCTGGCCCGTCTGGTCGCCGCCGTGCTCGGTCTGAAGCCGGAGATCTCCAACGCCACCTGGGAGAACATGTTCGTCGGCATCGACAGCGGCCGGGCCGACATCGGCTTCTCCAACATCACCGACACCGAGGAGCGCAAGAAGAAGTACGACTTCGCCTCGTACCGCAAGGACAACGTCGGCTTCGAGGTGTTGAAGAAGAGCACCTGGAACTTCGACGGGGACTACCGCAACCTCGCCGGCCGGACGGTCGCGACCGACAACGGCACCAACCAGGAGAAGATCCTGCTGGAGTGGCAGGCGAAGCTGAAGAAAGAGGGCAAGCAGCTCACCGTGAAGCACTACGCCAGCAAGAACGCCACCTATCTCGCGCTGACCGGCGGCAAGATCGACGCCTACTTCTCCGCCAACCCCGGGCTCGCCTACCACATCAGACAGACCGCCAAGTCGCCGAACCCGACGCGCAGCGGCGGCACCTTCTCCGGCGCGGGCACCACGCTCCAGGGCTTGATCGCGGCGACCACGAAGAAGGGCAATGGCCTCGCCAAGCCGGTTGCCGACGCGATCGACCACCTGATCAAGAATGGGCAGTACGCCAAGTGGCTGGCCGCCTACAACCTGTCCGCCGAGGCCGTCCCCAAGGCCGAGATCAATCCGCCGGGACTGCCCCTCGACAACTCCTGACCCGCCGCCGCACGGGCGACGGAACACACCGCACGGACGATGGAACACACCGGACGGGCGGCGTGTTGTGACCTACGACGAGATGTGCACGGCGCGGCCGCACGGCCGCCGAAGCGAGGGGCGGAGGTGACGGACATGATCCGGGTCCGCCGCGCCGTCCGGCTCCACTCCCGGCCGCACATCGATCTGCTGCGCGTGGCCGGCGCGCTCTGTTGCTCCTGACCCGTTGCCCCATCCGCCACCGCCCCCGACCGCCGGGGCGGGTTCGGCGATCTCGTACGGACCTCCAGGAAACGGACCCCCAGGAAGGCGCCCACTCGTGTCCTCAACCTCCCCTGCCCCCCTGCATCTCGCCGTCGCGCTCGACGGCACCGGCTGGCACCCCGCCTCCTGGCGCGAACCGGTCGCCCGCCCCCAAGACCTGTTCACCGCCGGCTACTGGGCCGACCTGGTCGCCGAGGCCGAGCACGGCCTGATCGACTTCGTGACCGTCGAGGACGGCCTGGGCCCACAGTCCTCGCGCTTCCTCGACCCGGACGAGCGCACCGACCAGATCCGCGGTCGGCTCGACGCGGTCCTCATCGCCTCCCGCGTCGCACCGCTCACCCGCCACATAGGTCTGGTGCCAACAGTGGTGGCCACCCACACGGAGCCGTTCCACATATCCAAGGCGATCGCCACCCTCGACTACATCAGCACCGGCCGGGCCGGACTGCGCGTCCAGATCAGCGCACGCCCCGACGAGGCCGCCCACTTCGGCCGCCGCACCGTACCCAGGATCGACGTCTACGACAGCCCGGCCGCCCAGGACCTGGTCACCGACCTGTTCGACGAGGCCGCCGACCACGTGGAGGTCGTCCGCCGGCTCTGGGACAGCTGGGAGGACGACGCCGAGATCCGGGACACGGCCACCGGCCGCTTCATCGACCGGGACAGGCTGCACTACATCGACTTCGAGGGCCGGCACTTCCGGGTCAGGGGTCCGAGCATCACACCCCGCCCGCCGCAGGGGCAGCCGCTCGTCACCGCGCTCGCCCACCGGACCGTGCCCTACCGGCTCGTGGCCCGCCAGGCCGACATCGGATACGTCACCCCGCACGACACGGAGCAGGCCCGTGCGATCGTCGCCGAGATCCGGGCCGAACAGGCGGCGGCCGGCCGCGCCGACGAGCCCCTGCACATCTTCGGTGACCTGCTGGTCTTCCTCGACTCCGACCCGGCCGAGGCATCCGCCCGCCGCGATCGGCTGGACGAGCTGGCGGGCGGGCCGTATACCTCCGACGCCCGGATCTTCACCGGCACCCCCGCCCAACTCGCCGATCTGCTGGTGGAGTTGCAGGAGGGCGGGCTCACCGGCTTCCGGCTGCGGCCCGCCGTCCTCGGCCACGACCTGCCGCGCATCACCCGGGGCCTGGTGCCCGAACTCCAGCGCCGCGGCCTGTTCCGGCGCGCCTACGAAGCCGACACCCTGCGCGGGCTGCTCGGGCTCGGCCGCCCCGCCAACCGCTATTCCCCCAGGCACTCGGCCTCGCTCGTGCCCGGGAACACCCCGATCGCCTGAGCCGGAGGGACCCACCGACATGAGCAAGCCGCTGAAGCAGATCCATCTGGCCGCCCACTTCCCCGGCGTCAACAACACCACCGTGTGGAGCGATCCGGCCGCCGGCAGCCACATCGAGTTCGCCTCCTTCGCCCACTTCGCGCGCACCGCCGAACGCGCCAAGTTCGACTTCCTGTTCCTCGCCGAGGGGCTGCGGCTGCGTGAACAGGGCGGGCAGATCTACGACTTGGATGTCGTCGGCCGCCCCGACACCTTCACCGTGCTCGCGGCGCTGGCCGCCGTCACCGACCGGCTCGGCCTGACCGGCACCATCAACTCCACCTTCAACGAGCCCTACGAGGTGGCCCGCCAGTTCGCCAGCCTCGACCACCTCTCCGGTGGCCGGTCCGCCTGGAACGTGGTCACCTCCTGGGACGCCTTCACCGGCGAGAACTTCCGCCGCGGCGGCTTCCTGCCCCAGGACGAGCGCTACCAGCGCGCCAAGGAGTTCCTCGCCACCGCGAACGAGCTGTTCGACTCCTGGCACGGTGACGAGATCCTCGCCGACCGGGCCACCGGCACCTTCCTGCGCGACGCACGGGCCGGCGCCTTCGTCCACCGGGGCCGGCACTTCGACATCCACGGCCGGTTCAACGTGCCGCGCTCGCCGCAGGGCCGGCCGGTGATCTTCCAGGCCGGCGACTCCGAAGAGGGACGCGAGTTCGCCGCCGCGAGCGCCGACGCGATCTTCAGCAGGTACGCCACGCTCAAGGAGGGCCAGGCGTTCTACGCCGACGTCAAGAGGCGCCTGGCCGCCCACGGCCGGCGCCGCGACCAACTGCTCATCCTGCCCGCGGCGACCTTCGTGCTCGGCGACACCGACGCCGAGGCCGAGGAACTGGCTCGCGCAGTGCGCCGGCAGCAGGTCAGCGGCGCCACCGCGATCAAGCACCTGGAGTTCGTGTGGAACCGGGACCTGTCCGGATACGACCCGGACGGACCGCTGCCCGAGATCGACCCGAACGTGGACGAGGAGCACATCTCGCGGGGCCGCGCCCAGGTGCGCATGTACCGGGACCCGCTGGCCACCGCCCGTGAGTGGCGAGAGCTGGCCGCCGCCAACAAGTGGTCCATCCGCGACCTGGTCATCCACACCGGTAACCGGCAGACCTTCGTCGGCTCCCCGGCCACCGTCGCCCGCGCCATCGACGATTTCGTCCAGGCCGACGCCAGCGACGGCTTCATCCTCGTCCCGCACATCACACCCGGCGGGCTCGACGTGTTCGCCGACACCGTCGTCCCGCTGCTCCAGGAGCGCGGCGTCTTCCGCACCGACTACGAGGGCCCCACCCTCCGCGACCACCTCGGCCTCGCCCACCCGGACGACACACGAGGCGAGGGAGAGCGGGCCGCGTCGTGAAGTAGAACCACGCCGGCGGACCGGCCCCTGCTGCCTCCGGGCAACGGGGGCCCCTTTCGTCGTGCCCGGGTACGCTCCCGACCATGATGCGCGCTGTGATCTTCGACGTCGGCGAGACGATCACCAGAGATGACCGGTACTGGGCAGCCTGGGCCGACTGGCTCACCATCCCCCGCCACACCCTGTCCGCCCTCGTCGGCGCCGTCGTCGCCCGCGGGGACGACAACGCCGAAGCGCTGCGCCTCATCCGCCCCGGCATCGACATCCCGGCCGAGTATGCCGCGCGGGAAGCCGCCGGCCGCGGGGAACACCTCGGCGAAAGCGACCTGTACGACGACGTGCGGCCCGCCCTCAGCATGCTCCAGGAGCAGGGCGTCCGTGTCGTCGTCGCCGGGAACCAGACCGCGCGCGCCGGTGAACTGCTTCGCGGGCTCGGCCTGCCCGCCGACTACATCACCACGTCCGCCGAACTCGACGCCGCCAAGCCGTCGACCGACTTCTTCCACCGTGTGCTCGCGGCCAGCGGCACCGACCCACACACTTCCCTGTACGTCGGTGACCACCCCGCCAACGACATCGGGCCCGCGCAGGCGGCCGGGCTACGCGCAGCGCACCTGCGCCGCGGGCCCTGGGGACACCTGTGGGCCGACACCGCGGCGGCGGCCTCGGCGGATTACCGCATCAACAGCCTGCTCGACCTCGTTGGGATCGTCTCCGCCTGACCGCCCTCACAAGCCGCCCCGGCACCGCTGCGGCGAGTGCAGAACCAGCACAGTTCGGGGGGAGTCTGCGCGTTCGGTCGGCGAGCGTATCGCCTACTGCCGCAGCACCGGGTCGGCGTCCACGAAGTGCTGTATCCGGCATGGTTGTTCGTCACCCCGGTGGTGTCGGCGGTGGTGGCCGCGGTCGGATCACTCGTCCGACGCGTGCGTCCGCGGGGGACGTGACCGACAGACGTGGCGGGCGGGGAACTCGCACGGTCCGGCGGTCGCGCAGCCGGTGCTTGCCGCCTCGGCGCGCGCCTGGGGACGGTCCCGGCCGTGGTGTCGGCGGTGGCGGTCGCCGTGGTGGAGCCGGTCTTGCTGGCGAGCTTCCACACCATGGTCCCCGACGCCGCCACCACCCAGCGGACGGCCCGGCAACGCCTTCGACCAGCTGACCGAGGGCGCCGACGTCGTCCAGCACGGCCGCGTTGCCCCCTTGCCCCAGGCTCTTCTTGAAGGATCGCTGGGCCTGCCTTGGGTTACTTGCTCAGCCAGAGATCGGGACCGAACACCTCGTAGTGGATGGCGGCGGGGTTGAGACCTCGGGTGAGCAGGTCGCCACGAACGGCTTGCATGAAGGGCAGCGGGCCGCACAGATAGGCCGTGGTGGTGTCGGGCAAGGTGAGACCGGTCAGGTCTGCGCGGCCCTCACGCACGTGTAGGCGGGGTTCCTTGACCTCTTCTGCACCGTTTTCGTACCACAGGTACATGGAAGAGCCGGGAAGTCGATGGGCGAGTTCGGTGTGCTCCTCGCGGTGTGCGTGATGGCTGGGAGAGCGGTCGGCGTGGATGACGGTGACGGGACGGTTCGGGGAGGAGACGGCGAGGTGGTCCAGCATGGACAGCATGGGAGTGACGCCGATGCCGGCGGAGGCGAGAAGAAGCGGGCCGTCCCCTTGAGGGAGGACCAGGTCGCCGAAGGGCAGTGAGACGTTGAGGACATGGCCGGGGTGGGCGTGGGCGTGGAGCCAGCTGGAGACCTCGCCCTCGGGGGCTTCGGTGTCGGCACCACGCTCGCGCTTGACGGTGATGCGCCACGTTTTGTGACCGGGAGCGGCAGAAAGACTGTACTGACGTATCTGCCGTGCCCCATCGGGGAGTTCAACCTGGACGCTGACGTACTGACCCGGCAGGAAGGGCTCGGTGGGCAGACCGTCGGGACGGCGTAGGACGAAGGAGGCGGCGTCCGAAGACTCCTCCGTGCGTTCGGCGATTTCCATCTCGCGCCAGACGTCGCCGTCTTCGACCTGGGCCTGAGCGTACAGCCGTGCCTCCATGGCGATCAGAGCATTGGCCATCAGCCAGTACACCTCGTCCCAGGCGGACGCCACCTCGGGGGTCACGGCGTCGCCGAGGACTTCCGCGACGGCGCCCAGCAGATGGCGTCCGACGAGGGTGTACTGATCGGCGGTGATACCCAGCGAGGCGTGCTTGTTGGCGATGCGGCCGAGGATGGCGTCGGGACGTTCACCGGGACGCTCCACCAATGCGGTGGCGAAGGCCGCGACGGCGCCCGCGAGTGCTTCACGCTGGGCGCCGGTGGCCTGGTTCCCCCGGTTAAAGAGGTTCCGCAGCAGTTCCGGACGCTCTTCGAACATGTGGCGGTAGAACAGTTCGGTGACGGCGCCAAGGGAGGCTCCCACGGCCGGAAGAGTGGCTCGGACGACCGGGACGGCTTGTGCTGAGAGCATGACAGCTCCTATCTGGTATCTCAGATGCATATTTAAGGTGGTGCTCGTCCACCTGTGGGCAGGTGAGGTGCGGTTCAGTTGCGCGAGGCGGCTGCTTCCCGGTCCCCCTCCGGAGTCGTGCACTTGGCGAGTCGCACAGGAGCATCGTAGTTAATTGGTATTACGGAGTCCAATTAAGTGGTGTGTGGCATGGGTCTCCTTGCCTGGGTGAGGGGCTTGGGAGTTGTGGGATCGGCGGCCGAACCGGCTCCTGCGGGGCCGAACCAACTGATCGTTTCAGGATGCGTGCCCAGGCCGAACCGGGGCAGGAACGTCGGCGCCAGGGTGACCTTCGGGATGCGCACGCTCGCATGCCGGCTGCCCGAAGGGTGGGCGGAATTTGCGTCACTGTGCAACTCTGGAGAGGTGCCGACCGAGGAGGAGGTGAGCGACATGGATCGCAGCAGCAGTAGTCAGGGCCGAGCCCGGCCCCGCACCCCCATGTCCCCCCGCTCCTCGGGCATCCGGTAGCCCCGCTCTGCCCGGCGGCTGCCATGCCCTCGACCTCCCCCGCCGCGACGGGGGAGGGGAGGTTTCCATGGCGAATCCGACCACCTTCCCTTTCGTGCTCCGGCGCCCGGTCGGCGTCGGCTGCGGCGGCCTGATCGGCGTCGAACGTCGGTGGCGCGCCCGCACGGCCGGGCTGCGTACCAATGCGCTCGTGGCCGCCTGTGCCACCCTGTTCGTCCGCTACGGCACGGTCACCGACGACCACGGCAGGCCCATCCGGGGCGCCTCCTACGCCGTGTCCGTCATCGGCTTCCTCGGCGCCGGGGTCATCCTGCGGGAGGGCGGCGGCATCCGCGGCCTCAACACGTCCGCCACACTGCGGTGTTCGGCCGCCGACCGGATGATCGACGGTCGGGTGCAGCTCTCCCCGGCCCGCACCGGCGACGGACGCGCCCCCACCGGGCTGCGGGTGCTGCGCGACGGTGAGGACATTACTGCCCTGCGGGTCGGCGTCGGCCTCGATGGCCACCCTGCTCGCGGCCCGGAACGGCTCGTCGCCCGGCTCTCCCCGGAGCCCGGCGTGCGGGAGTTGCGCCGACACCTGGACCACAGCTCGCTCGACATGGCACGGGAGGCGACAGCGGCATGAACGACCTCGACACCCTGAGCGCACGACACACCGTCCGCCGCGCCGCCCGGCGCCTGGCGGAGGACGCCCCGAAACTCGTCGTCGGCTCCGCGGACGCCTACCGGGCCGGCCTCGCCACCCGCGCCGCCGAACTGCGCCGAGCCGTGCTCGCCGCCTGGCTCACCGGCGTACCCGAGCACGTCATAGCCGCCGACGGCGGCCTGTCCCTGGCCGTCGTCCACGCGTGGATCTCGGCCGAGACCCCGCCCCCACACTCGGCCGACGGGCCGGGGTGAGGTACGACGTCCCACCCCCGCCCGAGTGCCGGTGCCGGGAGACAGGGGGCGGGGGCGGGCAACTTGCCGCGCACGGTACGGGCGGCGGTGGTACGCGGGGCGTCGGCGCCGACGCAACCCTTCCCGTGGTCCTCGATTGGTCCTCGATCGCCTTCTGCGGTTCGGTACCGGCCCCGGCTGGGGTGGCCGTACACGGTGGCCCGTGCTGCCGCGGCTGCGGGCCCGGCGGTCACGGAGATCTCCTTCGCGCCACGCATCCCCGGGATCCGTGGCGAGGGGACGAGAGCGCGAAGGAGCGGCGGACCGGACGGGGACGACCACGCACGGGCAGTGTGCGGCGTTGACGGCGGTCGTTCCCGCTCACCGCTGCGGGGCAGTCCCCGATGGTGACATGGCCCAGGCGGGCGCCCGGCGCCGGGGACAGGAACCCGGTCCGGCCGGCCGGACCGTCTTGGTAGCCTGATCGGGCCAGTCGAGCCACATCCGAGGCCAGGGAATCCGGTGCGAATCCGGAGCTGACGCGCAGCGGTGAGGGGGACGGGCGGGGCACAGCAAGCCACTGGGAGGGGTTCGGACCGGCCGCGGGCCGGTGCGGGGCCGTACCGGGAAGGCGCTCCGTCCGGACGAACCCGAGTCCGAAGACCTGCTGGCACCTCCGCACCACGTGCGCGGAGGGACGTCCGTAGGCCAGGCTCCGCGTACGAGCCCCGACACCCGAGGCATGCCCGTGCTCCGTTCCGCGTTCCGTCCCGCCCTGCTGTTCCTCACCCCGGCGCTGCTGCTGACCGCGTGCGTCGGCTCCGGCGGAGCCTCCCCGGACTCCGGCCGCTCCACCGTCGGCTACCCCCGCACGATCGACAACTGTGGCCACGAGGTCACCCTGAAGTCGGCCCCCGAACACGCTGTATCCCTCAACCAGGGCACCACCGAGATCCTGCTCTCCCTCGGCCTCGGGGATCGTCTTGCCGGCACCGCCACCTGGACCGACCCGGTGCTGAAGGGCCTGGAGAAGGCCAACGCGTCCGTGCCCCGACTGGCCGAGAACACTCCCTCCTTCGAGAAGGTGCTCGACGCCGGACCGGACTTCGTCACCGCGTCGTTCGTCTCCACCCTCGGCAAGGGCGGCGTCGCCACCCGCGAGCAGTTCGAGAAGCTGGGCGTGCCCACGTACGTCTCCCCGTCCGACTGCGCCGCAGGCAAGGACAACGGCAGCGGCGGCGACGGCTCCCGCGGCACGCCGCTCACCCTCGACGTCGTGTACGGCGAGATACGCGACCTGGCCCGCGCGTTCGGCGTCGACGAGCGCGGCGCCAGGCTCGTCGCACGGCTGAAGGAGCGGGTGCGGGCGGCCACCGACGGCCTCGACGCCTCCGGCGTCTCCCTCATGTACTGGTTCGCCAACTCCCAGTCTCCCTACCTCGCCGGCTGCTGCGGCGCCCCCGGTGCCATCACCCGGGCGATCGGTGCCGAGAACGCGTTCTCCGACACCCACGACGAGTGGCCCCAGATCAACTGGGAGACCGTCGCCGACCGCGACCCCGACGTCATCGTCCTCGGTGACCTGACCCGCAGGTCCCAGACGGCCGAGACCGCCAAGGCCAAGATCCGCTTCCTGGAGACCAACCCCGCCACCCGCAACCTCACCGCCGTCAGGAAGAAGCGGTACATCCTGCTCAGCGGGCAGGCGATGAACCCGTCCCTGCGCACGGTCGAGGGGATCGAACGGGTCGCCGCCGGACTGCGTCACCTCGGACTCGCCAAGTGAACCTCCGGGCCGCGCTGTTGACCGTCGGCGGGCTGCTGGCGGTGGCCGGGTCGGTGGCGTTCGCCGTGACCTTCGGCCCCGCCGATATCTCCACGGCCGACGTCTGGGCCTCCGTCGCCGCCCATCTCGGGTACGGCGACAGCGAGTTGGCGCCGTTGCGGGACGGCATCGTGTGGGACCTGCGGATGCCCCGGACCCTGCTGGCCGCCCTCTGCGGGGCGGGCCTCGCGGTGTGCGGAGCGGTCATGCAGTCCCTGCTGCGCAATCCGCTGGCCGACCCGTTCGTGCTCGGGGTGTCCTCCGGGGCGTCCACCGGCGCGGTCGCCGTGGTCGTGCTCGGGGTCGGCGGGGGAGCGGTGTCCCTGTCGGCGGGCGCGTTCGTCGGCGCGCTGCTGTCCTTCGGGCTCGTCCTCATGCTGAGCCACACCCTCGGCGGTGGCCCCGACCGGGTGGTGCTGTCCGGCGTGGCGGCCATGCAACTCTTCTCCGCGTTCACCTCGTTCACCGTCCTGACGTCGGCGGACGCGGAGACCACCCGAGGCGTGCTGTTCTGGCTGCTCGGCTCGCTGAGCGGCGCGAGCTGGAGCGATGTGCTGCTGTGCGCCGTCGTGCTCGCCGCCGTTCTCACGGTCTGCCTCGGACACGCCCGCCTCCTGGACGCGTTCGCGTTCGGCGAGGACGCCGCGGCGGCGCTCGGCGTGCGCGTCGCCCGCACCCGGCTGGTGCTGCTGTGCGCGACCGCGCTGCTGACCGCGACACTCGTCAGCTGCGCCGGGGCGATCGGCTTCGTCGGGCTGGTGCTGCCGCACGCGGCCCGTGCGCTCACCGGTTCCGGCCATGTGCGACTGCTGCCCGTCACGGCGCTGGCCGGAGCCGTCTTCCTGGTGTGGGTGGACACGATCGCCCGTACCGTCATCGATCCCCAGGAGGTCCCGGTGGGCGTGGTGACATCCCTGATCGGCGTGCCGGCGTTCGTGGCGGTCCTGTACCGCGGACGGAGGCGGGCATGACCGGCCCGGACCCCACGGCCGGCCAGGGCACACCGCCCGGTCTGCGCGCGGAGCGGGTCACGCGCCGCGCCGACGGCCGGATCATCGTCGACGGCGTCACCCTCGCCCCCCGTCCCGGGGAGACGATCGGCCTGCTCGGCCCCAACGGCAGCGGCAAGTCGACCCTGTTGAGGCTGCTCGCCGGAGTGCTCGCGCCCACCACCGGGGTCATCACCCTGGACGGCCGTCCGCTGGCCCGGGTCGGCCGCCGGGCCACCGCGCGGCGCATCGCCACCGTCGAACAGCACGCGGACACCCAGACCGAACTGACCGTCCGGGACGTCGTCGCGCTGGGCCGCATCCCGCACCGGCGGGCCTGGACCGCCGCCTTCGCCGACGACGTGCGGGCGGTCACCGACGCGCTGGCCCGCACCGGGCTGACCGAGCGGGCGGACCAGTCCTGGCACACCCTCTCCGGTGGCGAGCGGCAGCGCGCGCAGATCGCCCGCGCGCTCGCCCAGGAACCCCGCGAACTGCTGCTGGACGAACCCACCAACCACCTCGACATCCAGCACCAGTTGGACCTGCTGGACCTCGTCGTCGGCCTGCCGGTCACCACCGTGATCGCGCTGCACGACCTGAACCTCGCCGCGATGTACTGCGACCGGCTGCTCGTCCTGCAAGACGGTCGGGCGGTCGCGGAAGGCAGCCCGTCCACGGTCCTCACGCCCGCCCTCATCGAACGGGTCTACGGCGTCCGGGCCGAGGTCACCCAGCACCCGGGCCACCCGGTGATCCGCTTCCTGCGCCGAACGACCCACGGTGCGGGGCGGACCGGCCCGCGTGACCTGCCGACCGAGCCGGACGCCTCCGCCGCGACGGCGACCTGACCCCGACCGGTGGACGACGCCGCCCCGCGACGCGGTTCACAAGGCCGTCCCGCGACGCCGCTCACGAGGCCGTCCCTCGGTGCTGTCCCAAGGGGCCGTAGCGCGCCGCCGTCCCGCGCGTCGTCACCGCGTTCCGGCGTACGGCCGTGACTGCCCCTGTGGCGCGCCCCCGGCCGCTACTGTTGCGGCCCATGGGTGCACGGTTGCCGCTCTCGGCGGTCTCCCGGCTGTTCGGCTCCATGGCCGCCGGCGCTGCCGTCGGTGTGGTCGTCGGCGTCCTGACCGACCTGCCCCTGGGCGTTCTCGCGGGCATCGGCGCGACGGAGGCGACCTTCGTCGTGGCGGGCTGGTTCGTGCTGTGGCCCATGGACGCCGAGCAGACCCACCGCAACATTGGCCGTGAGGACTTCCGCCCGGTCCTGGAGGAACTCGTCGTGGTCACGGCCGCGTTGTGCGGGCTGCTCGGCATCGTGCTGCTGCTGGTGTTCGGCAGGTCGGCCGACGGGCACGCGGCGGCGGCCGGCGCGCTCTGCGGGGTGTTCATGGCCTGGGCGGCCCTGCACCTCATGTACGCCACGCGCTACGCCCACCTGTACTGCACGGCGTCCGGCGGCATCGACTTCAACTCGGACGAGCCGCCGGCGTACCGCGACTTCCTGTACTTCAGCTACAACCTGGGCATGACCTACCAGGTCTCGGACACCAGCGTGTCGAGTTCGACGATCCGTGCGGTGGCGCTGCGGCACTGCCTGCTGTCCTACGTCTTCGGCACCGGCATCCTGGCCACCGTGATCAACCTGGTCGTCGGGATCGTCTCCGGCTGACATCGCACACACTGCGCGCCGGCCCCAGCTGTCGGGCTGTCCGGGGGACGGGGGACGGGGCGGGGATGGCGCCGATCATGGCCGGGCCCCCACCGGGCGCCATGGAACGGCGTGCGGGTCACCCGGATCCCCTCGCTCGGGCGCGGTGTCGGCGCGCCGTGCTCGTCGTGGGCCCCTCGGGCACCGGTGTGTCGTGCGGCGGTGTCGGTCCGGTGGCCGCTGAGGGGACGTGGACGAGGTTCGTCTCTTGGTCGGTCGGCTCGGTGTACGTCCTCGCGTGGGGAGTGCGGGGACCGGCGCGGGTTCGGTGGCCGAAAACGAGTCCTTGGCGGGCGGTGCCGTCCGTCGGCAGCGCCGTGGTGGCGACTCGGGCAGGGGCGAGGCATTCCCGCAGCTCCTGGCGGGCTTCGACGTCCGCTGCACATCCGACCTTCTCGGCCGCACCATGGCCCTGACTCTCATCGTTTACCAGAGCTTTGCAGACTCCACACGTCCCAAGCGAATACATCCTTGTTGTCAGCTGGAGTTGAAAATGGGCCACGGCCACGGACATGACCAGGGTCACCACCACCATCACCACCACGGCAGCGACGAACCCACGTCCCTGCCGCCCGCCCTCGACATGTCGGTTCCCGACGCCGAACTGACGCCCAGTCAGTCGTCGCGACGTGCCATGCTCCGCCGCACCGGCCTGCTGGGCGCGGGCCTGGCGGCCGGCAGCGTGCTCAGCGGCGCGGGCCAGGCCGCCGCGGCACCGGCAGCGTCGGCCTCGTCGCACGGCTCGCGTTCGCATGGCTCGCATGCGCACGGCTACCTGTGGCTCGCCGGCGACCACCACATCCACACCCAGCACAGCCCCGACGGCAAGTACCGCGTCATCGACCACGTCCGCCAGGCCAACGCGCACGGTCTGGACTGGATGGTGATCACCGACCACGGCAGCGAGACGCACGCCAAGATCGGTGTGGAGAAGGTCAACCCGGACATCGTCGATGCCCGCGACAAGATCGGCGACACCCTGGTCTTCCAGGGCCTGGAGTGGAATATCCCCGCCGCCGAGCACGGCACCGTCTTCGTCCACCCGGGCAAGAACGAGGTCGCCGTGCTGAAGGAGTTCGAGAACTCCTTCGACGGCGAAGTGAAGAAGGCCACCGGCAACACCCCGGCCAACGAGGCACTGGCCATCGCCGGCATCAACTTCCTCGCCGACCAGGTGCGCCGCCGCAAGGTCAAGGACGTCCTCTTCCTGGCCAACCACCCGGCCCGCAAGGGCATCGACTCCCCGCACGAGATCCGCGGCTGGCGCGACGCCCAGCCCAGGATCGCGGTCGGCATGGAGGGCGCCCCCGGCCACCAGGCCGCCGGCATGCCCGCCCCGAACGGTCCGGGAGAAGGCCGGGGCTACTACGACAACAGCCCCGGCGCCAACTCGTTCCCCGGCTACCCGCTGGAGAGCTACCGCACCTGGGGCGGCTTCGACTGGATGACCGCCACCGTCGGCGGCCTGTGGGACAGCCTGCTCGCCGAGGGCAAGCCCTGGTGGATCACCGCCAACTCCGACTCCCACGAGGTCTACGCCGACTCCTCCACACGCGGCCCGAACAGCGACTTCGAGGCCAACGGCCGCCACGCGGACCCGGTCTACGGCGGCGGGCTGAAGGTGACCGACGGCGACTACTGGCCGGGCCAGTACTCCCGCACCCACGTCGGCGCCTCCTCCTTCTCGTACCAGGCGGTCATGGACGGCATCCGGGCCGGCCGCGTCTGGGTCGACCACGGCGGGCTGATCAGCGGACTGAACGCCCGGGTGCGCTCCGGGTCCAAGGCGGTCACGCTCGGCGGCTCGCTGTTCGTGCGCCGCGGCAGCCAGGTCGACCTGGTCATCGAGATCAGCCTGGCCAACGGCCCCAACTGGTCCCAGTTCGTGCCGAAGCTGGCCCGCGTGGACGTCATCCAGGGCGCCGTCACCGGCCGGGTCGCGGACAAGGACGTCTTCGCCACCCCGGACACCAAGGTCGTGAAGTCCTTCGAGGTGAACAAGTCGACCGGGTCCGTCCGGCTGACCTACTCCCTCGGCCGGGTGGACGAGCCGCTGTACGTGCGGCTGCGCGGCACCGACGGCAACCGCTCCGCCGTCGGCCTGAACGGTGCCGCCGTGGACCCGGTGGGCCCGGCCATGGACGTCGTCGGCGATGCTGACCCGTGGAAGGACCTGTGGTTCTACTCCAACCCGATGTGGGTCCTGCCCGCATGACGGCACCCCACCACGTGCCCGGCGTCCACTCCGTCATCGGGGTGGACGCCGGCACGGCGAGCCTGCGCGAGGCCGATCACCTCGTGCACCGCCTCACCGACGGCCTCGGGCTCCCGGAAGGCACCGTCGGCTGCACCCATCTGATCCGCACCGCCGAGCGCCGCGGGACGACCGTCTCGTTCGCCCTGCCCGACGCGGCGGCGGCCGGGGCGGCCTGGCAGCGCCTGACCGAACTCGCCGACCCGGACCCGGAGCTGGGCGCCGTGCTCGGCGACCTGACGCACGGCGCGGCCGCGTCGGCCCGCGCGGCGGCCCCGGGCGCCGCGGACCACGCCCGTCGCAGCGGCGGGCGGGCCGTGCTCTACCCCGGCGCGGACCGGCTCACCGGCACCGTCGTCCTGGCCGAGCTGCTGGCCACGACCGCCATCGAGCGGGTCGTCGTGGTCGGCGCGCCCTTCGCCGACGGGCCGGACCCCAAGACCCCGGTACTCACTCGGGACCATGTACGACCCGAGTGGCGCGACGGCCGGCTGACCCTCGCCCTCGTTCCGGCGGTCGGCGGGACACTCGCACCCTTCGAGGTGCCCAACCCCACGCCCTGCTGCGCCGAACACGGCTGAGGTTCCCCGCGCGGCCGAGGACCGGATCGGCCGCCGGACCACTGCCCGGCACTGGCACTGGCACCGGCGCCGCCGTCAGGCGCGGCGGCGCCTCCCCGTCGGCGTCGTGCCCCCGGCGGTTCC